>DASPIV010000508.1:0-7184 GCA_035628955.1 Bordetella sp. | reverse complement strand
ATTTTCCCCAGGTGCGCGATCTTGAGCATTCCTGGTTTTCGGTAGTGGCGCAGCAAGACGGCGCCATGCAGGTCAGCCGGCAGCCCGTGCAGTTCACCCGCGTGCAGCCCGGGCAGACGCTGCTGCAGCCCGCGGCGGTGTGATGAAGGGGAGCAGGTATCCGATTCCCGCAGGGTGTCGGATACCGAAGTGGGCATAGGCTGCCCCAAAAGAACGGTGTCAGGCACCCTGCGGGAGTCAGACACCTGGCTAGGCATCATCATCGGCGCTCAGACGCCTGAGGAGACGACAATGGCTGTAAAGGCAACGATATGGCGGCTGCTGGCGGCTGCGGGATGGCTGGCGGCCAGCCTGGCGCTGGCGGGCAACGGTGCGGCGCAGACCTATCCCGAACGGGCGGTGACGCTGGTGACGCCATTCAGCGTGGGTGGCGATGCCGACCTGGCGGCCCGCAACCTGGCCGCCGTGGCGCAACGGTACCTGGGCCAGCCCCTGGTGGTGCTCAATCGCGCCGGAGCCAACGGCGCCATTGGCTCGCAGTACGTGAAAGACGCCGATCCGGACGGCTACACCCTGCTGATGGCCCGGGTCGGATCGCAGGCCATCTTGCCGGCCCTGCAGGCCAGCCTGTCCTATCGATGGGACGACTTCACCTTCCTGGGCCTGCTGGAACTGAATCCGTACGTATGCGCGGTGCCGAAGGACTCGCCCTATGGTTCGCTGGCTGATCTGGTGGCGGCGATCAAGGCCAAGCCGGGCGTGCTGAACTATGCCACCACCGGCCCGGCCACGGTGCTGAACCTGGGGCCGCAACTGCTGTTCAGCGTGCTGGGCCTGCCCTCGTCCGCGGCCATGCCCATTACCTACAAGGGCTCGGGCGAGGCCACGCTGGCCGCCATGTCGGGACAGGTGGATTTCGTCTGTACCAACTACGCGCCGATCTCGGGGCCGCTGAACGATGGCCGGCTGCGTGCACTCGTGACGACTACGCCGGCACGCCTGCAGACGCTGCCCGGCGTGCCGACCGCGCGCGAGGCGGGCTACCCGCAACTCGAGGCCATTACCGGATGGAGCGCGCTGTATGGTCCGCCCGGCATGGACAAGCAGGCGGTGCGCAAATGGGCCGACGTGCTGCGCGGTGTATCGTCGGACGCGGCCTGGAACGACGGTACCCGCAGGCTGGGCAGTGTGCCGGACATACGTGCCGCCGGGCCGACGCGCGAGTTCGTGCAGGCGCAAGTGCAGGAATACCAGAAGCTGGGCCGTGTCACGGGCATTTCGCTGAAGTAGCGCAATCCGGATAACCACACCGTCGCGCCGGCAGGCGCGCGGTCTTGCAGGACAAGGAGTTTCATCGATGGCAGTTTCCGCTCGCGGCGCCGACACCCTGGCCCGCTCGATCAAGGCGGCGGGCATTTCCCGCTTGTTCACGCTATCCGGCAACCACATCATGCCCGTCTTCGATGCGGCCCTGTCGGCCGGTATCGAACTGGTGCACGTGCGCCACGAAGCCAGTGCGGTGCACATGGCCGACGCCTGGGCGCGCCTGACCGGCGAGCCGGGCGTGGCGCTGGTAACGGGTGGCCCCGGCCACGCCAACGCGGTATCCGCGCTGTATACGGCGCAGATGTCCGAATCGCCTGTCGTACTGCTGTCGGGCCACGCGCCCAACCGCCAGGCAGGCTGGGGGGCCTTTCAGGAAATGAACCAGACCGCCATGGCGGCGCCGGTAACCAAGGCGTCGTGGGCGGCGGAATCGGCGGCGGGGCTGGCGGCCGATTTTGCCCGCGCCTGCCGGGTGGCGCGCAGCGGCCGGCCCGGGCCGGTGCACCTCAGCCTGCCCACCGATACGCTGGAACAATCCGCCGAAGGCCTCTTGCCGGCAGCGCACGATTACGCGCCGGTGGCGATGCCGCTGGATGCCGGCCAGGCCGCCGCGCTGGTGGCGCGCCTGGCGCGCGCCCAGCGGCCGCTGGTATTGGTGGGGCCGCAGGGGCTGACCGACGCGGGCCGTATCCGCGTGGCGACGCTGCAACAGGCCTGGCGCGTGCCAGTGGTGGCCACCGAGAGCCCCCGCGGGGCCAATGATCCCGCGCTGGGCGCGTTCGCCCCCATGCTGGCGCGTGCCGACTGCGTGCTGCTGTTGGGCAAGCGCCTGGATTTCACGCTGCAGTTCGGCCAGGCGTTCGATGCGGCGTGCGCGTTCATGCAGATCGATCCCGACGAGCGCGAATGGGCGCGCACCCGCCGCGCCCTGGGCGAACGCCTGCACGAAGCGCTGTTGGCCGATACTTATGCGGCGCTCGACAGCTTGGCGCAATTGCCGTTGCGCGGTGCACCGGGATGGCTGGCTCAGGTCGACACTGCCCTGGCGTACCGGCCCCCCGCCTGGAGCGATGCGCGCGGCGACGGCAACGGCCTGCATCCCGCCGAGTTGTGCCGGGCGGTGCAGCAGGTGCTGGATACGCATGCCGATTCGGTGCTGGTGTGCGATGGCGGCGAGTTCGGCCAATGGGCCCAGGCCTGCCTGCGTGCGCCGCATCGCGTCATCAATGGCGCAGCCGGGGCCATTGGCAGTGCCCTGCCTATGGCCTTGGCGGGAAGCCTGGCGCACCGGGGAGCTCCGGTGGTGGCCATGATGGGCGACGGGACTTTCGGTTTCCATTGCGCCGAGTTCGATACCGCCGTGCGCTATGGCCTGCCCTTCATCTGCGTGGTGGGCAATGATGCGCGCTGGAACGCCGAATACCAGATACAGCTCAATAGCTACGGTGCCGATCGCCTGGTGGGCTGCGAGCTGCTGCCCACGCGTTACGACCAGGTGGCCGCGGGCTTCGGCGCGCGGGGTGCCTGGATCAGCCAGGCCGGCGAACTGCCCGGCGCGCTGCGGGCTGCCCTGCAGGCCGATGTGCCGACCTGCGTGAATGTGGCGCTGGCAGGCTTGCCGGCACCCGTGGTCAGGCAGGCCTGAGTCCGCACGGATGGAAACCTGGCTGTTGCTGGCGTTGGGCGCTTGCGTTGCGGCCTTTGTACAAGGGCTGGCCGGCTTCGGCTTTGGCCTGGTGGCGATGGCGTTCTGGTCCTGGACCTTGCCGCCCGCGATGGCCGCGCCGGCCGTGGTGTTCGGCTCGCTGATCGGCCAGTTGCTGGCGGTGCGCTCATTGAGGCATGGCTTCGATTGGCGCCGGCTGATGCCGTTCCTGCTGGGGGGGCTGGTTGGCGTGCCGCTGGGCGTGGTCTTGCTGCGCTATGTGGATCCGGCCGCATTCAGGCTGGGCGTAGGGGTAGTGCTGCTGGTGTATTGCCCCGCCATGTTGCTGGCCGCCGAATTGCCTCGCGTTACCCGCGGTGGCCGGCTGGCCGACGCGGCGGTGGGTTGGCTGGGCGGCGCCATGGGAGGCTTTGGCGGCCTGCCCGGGCCGGCGCCCACACTGTGGTGCGTGTTGCGCGGCTGGCCACGCGACCAGCAGCGCGCGGTTTTCCAGAGTTTCAACCTGGCCATGCACGGCATCACGCTTGCCGGCTATGCCGCCGCCGGCCTGCTTACCGCGCAGACCGTGCCGGTATTTTCCATCGTGGGCGCGGCGGTGCTGGTGCCGGCCCTGATCGGCGTGCACCTGTACCGCCGGTTCAGCGACGCCACATTCCGCCGCCTGGTCCTGGCCCTGCTGACCTTGTCGGGCGTGGCGCTGGCTATCGCAGGCGTGCGCGGCTTCTGGTAGGGCGGGGCCCCAGCGATCAGCCCGCTGGCTCCTGGTTCGCCAGTTGGCGCAACTGCGCCAGCAGGGCATCAGGAATCTCGACCCCTTGTTCCTGGGCCTGCTGCTGCAGGCCGGCACGCCGCGCACCGGGCAGGCGCACGTCGCTGTCGGCGAGCATGGCGGCAACCAGGGTTTCCACACGGTCCAGATAGATATCCTGGCCGGCCAGGGCACCCGGGTCGATGGCCAGGAAGGCTTGCCCGATGCGGGCCTGGTTGCCGGTGTCGGTGAAGAAGGAATCCGCCTCGAACCCAAAGTGTGCGCCGGTCAGTGCGCAAGCCAGCAGTTCGACGATAAGGGCCAGCATGGCGCCCTTGACGCCGCCCATGGGCAGCATGCTGCCGGCCAGGCCGGCCTTCGGGTCGGTGGTGGGCTTGCCGTCGGCATCCAGCGCCCAGCCCAGCGGGATCTCGCGCCCTTCGCGCGCGGCCACCATCAGCTTGCCGCGGGCCACTTCGGATAGCGACAGGTCGATGACCAGCGGGTCGGCATCGCGGCGTGGAAAGGCGGCCGCGATGGGATTGGTGCCGAACAAGGCGCGCTTGCCGCCCCAGGCCGGCATGGCGGCCGGCGAGTTGCCCAGCGCCAGGCCGACCAGGCCCTGGCGCGCCAGGGCATCCAGATGGTAGGCCGCCACGCCGAAATGATGGCTGTTGGTGACACCCGCGAACGCCACCCCATGCGCTTGCGCGCGGCTGGCGGCTTCTTGTACGGCCAGGGCGCAAGCCGGAAAGGCCAGGCCCGCGCCGGCATCGACCAGCACCGCGCCACCGCGTTGTTGCGCGATACGCGGCACGGCGCTGCCCACTGCCCGGCCATTCTGCACATGTGTCGCGTAAGAGGGCACGCGGGACACCCCGTGCGAGGGCAGGCCTTGCGCGTCGGCATATACCAGCGCGCGTGCCGTGCTGTCGGCCATATCGGGATTGGCGCCGGCGCCACGCAGCGCGGCGGCGGCCAGTTCATGCAAAGACTTCAGGTCTACGGTTGCCATGAAAAACTCAAGAGAAAAGACAGGTTCAGTGTGCTTGCAATGCCTGGGCCACGCGTTGCGCGACCATGCTGGATACGCGCGTGTTGGCCTCCTGGGTCAGGCCCGCGATGTGCGGCGTCAACAGCAGGTTGGGAGCATCGGCCAGCGGGCTGCCGGCGGGTAGCGGTTCGTTCTGGAAGACGTCGATGGCGGCGCCGCGCAACTGGCCGCTGCGCAGCGCCTGTGCCAGCGCGGCTTCGTCGATGATGCCGCCGCGCGCCGTATTGATCAGCACGGCGCCGCTTTTCATGGATGCCAGCCGGCCCGCGTCCAGCAGATTGCGCGTGGCATCGGTCAGGGGAATATGCAGGGTCAGCACGTCGGCGCGCGCCAGCAGGGCGTCCAGCGACAGTGCCTGCACGCCTGTTTCGCGCCAGGCGGGGTCGTCGTCGCCCAGCATCGGGTCATGGGCGGCGACCCGCATGCCCAGGCCCTGGGCCAAGCCGGCAGTCAGCCGGCCGATGCCGCCGAAGCCGACGATGCCCAGCGTGCGCGTCTCGGCCTCGAGTCCGTTGGACAGTTCAGTGCGGGGCCATGCGCCGGCCGCAACCTGGGCACTGCTTTGATAAGCGCCGCGCAGCAGCATCAGGGCCGCGGCCATGACATATTCGGCCACGGCGCGGGCATTGGCGCCAGTGGCGGGCAGTACCGCGATGCCGCCGGCCTGGCAGGCCGGCACGTCGATGTTGTCCAGGCCCACGCCCAGGCGGCCCACTGCCTTGAGCTTGGGGCCAGCGGCTAGCAACGCGGTATCGACCTGGGTGCGGTTGCGCACGATCAGTGCGTCGGCACCGGCCAGGGCGGCCAGCAGCGCGCCGCGCCGGTCGACCAGGTCGGGCTCGTAGCGGACGTCGAAGTCCGCGCGTAGCGCGGCAACAGCCGCCTCGTCCATGAATTCGGAAATAACGATGTGCATCTGGATTCTTCAGTGGCGGTGGGCGGGCCGGCGGGCGCCGGCCGGCAAGAACGGCGCAAGTCAGCCGACCTGGATCTTGGCTTCCTGGATGATCTTCCCCCAACGGTCGACTTCGCTGTACAGGTACTCCTTGAAGGCAACGGGGCCGCGCGGACGCGGGATGAAACCCAGGCGTTGCAGGGATTGCTGCATGGCGGGCTGCGACACTTGCTTTTCGATGGCGCCGCCGATGCGCAGGACCAAGTCTTCGGGCATGCCGGCCGGGCCTAGCACGCCGGTGAAGTTCTCGACGATCAGGTCCGGCAGGCCGGCTTCGGCCACGGTGGGCACATCGGGCAGGTCGGGGCTGCGTTCCTTGGTGCTGACCGCCAGGGCGCGCAGCGTGCCGCTCTTGACGTGCGGCAGCGACTCGGGGTAGTTGGAAAAAATAACATCCAGCTGCCCGCCGATCAGGTCGGTAAGCGAGGGTGCGCCACCCTTGTATGGCACATGCAGCAGCGAGGTGCCGGTCAGCTTCTGGTACAGCGCCATCGTCAGGTGGGGCGGCGTGCCGTTGCCGCTGGAACCGGCCGACAGCGATTTGGCCTTGGCCGCGGCGGTCAGTTCTTCCAGGCTGCGGATGGGGCTCTTGGCGTTGACCACCACCATCATCGCCGACGAGGCCAGGCCAGCCAGCGGCACCAGGTCTTTCTTCAGGTCGTAGCCGGCCTTGCCGGCGAACAGCGTCGCGTTGGCCGCGTGCGTCATGGTGATGGCCAGCCAGCTATAGCCGTCGGCATTGGCGCGGGCCACCAGCGAGGCGCCGATATTGGCGCTGCCGCCGGGCTTGTTCTCGACCACCACATTCCATCCTTCGCTCGTCGCCATGGCCTGGCCGACCTGACGCGCGGCCACGTCCGTCAGGCCGCCCGGCGAAAACGGCACGATGTAGCTGATGGGCCGCTGCGGCCAGTCTTGCGAGGCGGCCAGGCCGCGCGACCAAGGGGCCAGGGCTATGGCGCCGGCACCGAGCATGCCCAGCGTCTTGCGTCGCTGGCTATCGGGGCGGGCGGGACGGTCGTTGCGCATTACAAGTTCTCCTTTGGTGTCGGATTGCCGCTGATCGCGCGGCCGGTCAGTGCTGCATTCCCCACTTGCGTATGGTGTGGGTCTCTATCGTGCGAAAGATGACGTTCTCGACCAGCAGGCCGATCAGGATCACCGTGAACAGCCCCGCGAAAACGTTGGGAATCTCCAGCAGATTCTTGTTTTCGTAGATGAACCAGCCCAGCCCGCCCGAGCCCGAACTGACGCCGAACACCAGTTCAGCGGCGATCAGGGTGCGCCAGGCAAAGGCCCAGCCGATCTTCAGGCCGGTCAGGATGCTGGGAAATGCCGCCGGAATCAGAATGCGCCATACATAGCCGAAGCCCGACAAGCCATAGTTGCGCCCCACCATGCGCAGCGTCATCGATACCGACAGAAAGCCGGAATG
>DASPIV010000507.1:0-2938 GCA_035628955.1 Bordetella sp. | reverse complement strand
CCCATCAATTACATCGTCGCCTATACGCCGGGTTCGGCGAACGATATCCTGGTGCGCCTGATCGCCCCCAAGCTGGACAAGTTCCTGAACGGCACGGTGGTAGTCATCAACAAACCCGGTGCCGGCGGCAGCGTCGGCATGGCGGCGCTGGCCCAGGCACCCGCCGACGGCTACAGCCTGGGCCTGGGTTCGAATGCCACCATGGCCATCAACCAGGCCATGTTCGACAATCTTTCCTATCACCCGATCGCCGATTTCTATGGCGTGGCCAAGATCGCCACCAGCCCGAACGTCGTGGTGGTACCGGCCAAGAGCCGTATCCGCACCATAGGCGAGTTGATCGAGCTGCTGCCGAAGGAACCGCTGCTCTACAGTTCGCCAGGCAATGGCACGACCCAACACCTGGCCGGCGCCATGCTGAAGAACCGCACGTCGGGCGTCTGTGAACACGTGCCCTACAAAGGCCCGGCCGAAGCCATCGCCGCGCTGATCAGCGGCGACCAGGCCGATTACGGTTTCGCTTCGCTGCCGTCCGTACTGGCCCAGGTTAAGGCGGGCCAGCTGCGGGCGCTGGCGGTAACCCCGGCGCAGCGCACCGAGTTCTTGCCCGACGTGCCCACGCTGGCCAGCGCCGGCCTGGCCGATTTCGAAAAGACCGACTTGTGGTTTGGCATGGTGGTGCGCAAGCAGACTCCCGAGCCCATCATCAAGCAATTGCATGACGCCACGCTCAAGACGCTGCTCGACCCGGCAGTGCAGGCCAGCCTGGCCAAGGGCGGCTACGTACCGGCCGGCCAGGAGCCGCTGGGCCGGTTCGAGCAGTTCCTGGAAGAACAGGCCCGGTTCTGGGCCGGACTGGTGAATCAATCCGGCGCCAAGATCGGATAAGCATGCGGACGGCGCCTCGCCGCCTGCGGCGGGGTGCCCGCATGCGGCAGGGTCTGGTATTCTCGCGTCACTACGGCCAGGAGATCCGACACAATGAAAACCTGTATCCCGGAGTCGTATGCAGTGCGCCCTTCGGCGCGTGCTTCCATGGCATGAACCCCCGGCAGGTCGAGGCGTTCGCCAAAGTCGTCGAGCAGGGCAGTGTCACTCTGGCCGCTACCGCCCTGGGCATTACTCAGTCGGCGGTCAGCCGGCTGCTGCAGCGCCTGCATGAAGAAATCGGCTTCAAGACCTTCACGCACCGCAGGGGGCGCCTGGTATTGACCGAAGAAGGCAAAGCCTTTTATCGCGAAGTCGCGCGCATGTACGTCAGCATGCGCGATATCGGACAGGCCGCCGCGCGCATTCGCGCCATCGGCACGGGCAGCCTGCGCTTGTGTGTCATGCCGGGCTTGCAGCAGGGCGTCATACCGCAGGCCATCGCGCAACTGGTCAGGCGCCATCCCTCTGCGTCGGTTTTCCTGGATGTCTGCAACTATCTGGAAGTGATGCAGGCCGTGCTGGGCGGCACGGCCGAACTGGGCTTCGCCACGCTGCCGGCCGAAGACCCGCATCTGGTGTCGCGCATCATGTCGCGCGCGGATGCCATCTGCCTGATACCCGCCGGCCATCCCCTGGCTGTGCCCGGCCCGCTGGACGTAGGCCAGCTGCAAGGCGTGGACTACATCCGCGTACCGCGCGCCCGCTATACCGACCGCCTGGAATACTTCTTCGGCCGCCACCAGGTGCAACCTGTCGTGCGCATGGAAGCACGGACTATCCTGGCCGCGGCGGAACTCGCCGTGCAAGGGGTGGGAGTATGCGTGGTCGACCCGTTCAGCCTGGCCGCGGTCGCCGATGCCCGCGTGGTGGCGCGCACCTTGTCCCCGGCCTTCGAGATGACGGTAGGCGCGGTGTACCGCGCCGACGAGCCCCTGTCTTTTTTATCGCAAGAACTGCTCCGGCTGTGCAACGCGCCGGCATAAGGCACAGCGCGCGGCCGGCGGCTCATCGCCGGGCCGCGCGTTGCCGCGCTACAGCCGGAACGCGACCGTGCGGTCGGCGCGTACTTTATCCAGCAAGCCCGTCTCCCAGCTCAGATACTGGTGCATCGCTTCTTCGATGCCCGTGTCCCGGTCGTAGGGCCGGTACCAGACGTCGGTGACATCGCTCAGGAACGTGGGCGCGTCGGCGGTCAGCAGGCGCTGGGGCAGACGCGCCGTGCCGCCCTGCAGGTAGTGCGCACGGTAGCCCGCCTGCGCCGCATCGGCCGCGGCCAACCGGGAAACCTGGCCGTCGGGACACGTGAACACGACCACGCCGGCAGGCTTGCGCTGCGCCAGCATGGCCGGCACGCGCGAACGCGGCGTCCAGGCCGCGCCAGCCAGATGGGCGCGCCGATAAGCGCGCGAGTCGCCCACGTCGATGATCAGTGCCTCGGACGGCAGATCATTGACCGCCACCGCGCGCTCATCGTCTGGTGCCGCCTGTGCGGCCACCTTCGCCAGCGCCTGCGGCTCGGCCCGATAGATATAGACTTCCCAGCCCATCAAATGCAGCCAGCCCGCCGTCATGGGCGCCTGCACACCGTCGGTATCGAACACCACCAGCCGGGCGTTGCGCACGGGCGCGTACTGGTCCGTCTGCTGCACCAGTTGTCCGCCCGGCGCGGGTAATGCTCCGGGCAGGCTGGCCTGCGACGACAGGGCGGGGTCGCGCACATCGAACAAATAAGTAGTGCGGACGCGGTTGCCCATCATCTCCCGCAGTTCGGTGTCTTCCAGTTCGACCACCGCCAGGCTGCGCGCCCACTCTTGCGCGGCGTGCGAGGCCCCTTCGGCTACCGGCCGCTGCACGTAGCTGGCGGATTCGCCGTGCGCCAGCGGCAGCTTGGCCAGATACTGGCCCATGGTGCCGTTCTCCAATGCGCGCACGTCTTTCAGGCCGGCGTTGACCAAGGATTGCGCCCCGATGATCGAACGCGTGCGGCCCGCGCAATTGACGACGATCG
>DASPIV010000506.1:0-2742 GCA_035628955.1 Bordetella sp. | reverse complement strand
CCTGCTGGCGCTGGGCGCCGCCGACTTCGTCCGTGCGCCGGCCTGCCCCGACGAACTACGCGCCCGCCTGATGCGCTTGCGCCGCACAAGCTTGTCCATGGCAGAGCGGGGCGGCCCCGGCGGCCTTGCTGGCGCGCCTTGTGCCGTGCGCGAACCCGTGCTGTCTTATGGCGCCCGGCCAGGCCCGCGCCGGGCAAACACGCGCGCCCGCCTCGAGTCGGCCCTGGCTGCCTTACACGCCCTGGAAGCCACGCAAGCGGACGAACCTTTCCAGCAGGCCAAGGCCCGCATGGTCGACGGATTCGAACGCGAATACCTGCGCCGCGCCTTGTCGCGCCATGCTGGCAACGTGGCGCAGGCGGCGCGCGCCTCCAGCAAGCACAGGCGCGCGTTCTGGGCGTTGATGCGCAAGCACCGCATCGACGCCACGCCCTATCGCAACGGCGCCCCTGCGAGCTAGCTCACGGTAGAACAAAGCTGCAGGGGCCGGGGTCACAAGGCCGCGGCTAGGCCTCGCTCATTCCGGCCGCGGGTTCGGGAGCTTGGCCTGTGCGTACCTTTTCCTCGATGCGCTTGCCCACGTCCGGGTCGATACTCTTCCAATACTCGAATGCCCGTTCCAGCACCGGGCTGCGCACGCCTCCCAGCAGGCTGCCCGCCACGGTTTCAACCAGGCGCTGGCGCTGCGGCTCGTCGAACACCTGGCGGACCAGCGTGCCGGGCTGGCTGAAATCATCATCCTCGGCATGTAGCGTGTAGGCGCTGCGCACCATCTCGCCATCGGTATCCCAGCTGTCGTCGACCTTGCTGGCCGGATCGGACCAGGTGCGTCCGCCAGAGTTGGGCGCGTATACCGGTTGGCTGCCGCTGTGCTCGTAGGCCATCTGGCCGTCGAACATATAAGTGTTTACCGGCACCTTGGGCTTGTTGACCGGCAACTGGTGAAAATTGGTACCAATGCGGTTGCGCTGCGCGTCGTTATAGGCGAAGGCGCGGCCCAGCAGCATTTTGTCGGGCGAAAGCCCGATGCCGGGCACAGTGTTGCCCGGCGAGAAGGCCGCTTGCTCGATCTGCGCGAAAAAGTTCTCGGGGTTGCGGTTCAGCGTCATCGTGCCCACTTCGATCAGCGGGTAGTCTTTGTGTGGCCAGGTCTTGGTCAGGTCGAACGGGTTGATCCGGTATTCCCGGGCGTCGTCATACGGCATGACCTGTACCGACAAGGTCCAGCTCGGATAGTCGCCTTTCGCGATAGCCTCGAAAAGGTCGCGGCGATGAAAGTCAGCATCGTTGCCCGCCATGTTCTTGGCTTGGTCGTTGCTGAAGAACTGCATGCCTTGCTTGGTGTGGAAGTGATATTTCACCCAGAACCGGTCGCCCTGGGCATTTACCCACATATAGGTGTGGGATCCATATCCGTTCATGTGGCGCCATGTGCGGGGCAGGCCGCGATCACCCATCACATAGGTGACCTGGTGGGCCGACTCGGGGTTGCTGGTCCAGAAGTCCCACTGCATATGGTTGTCGCGCAGGCCCGAATCCGGCAGGCGTTTCTGGCTGCGGATGAAGTGCGGGAATTTCATCGGGTCGCGCACGAAGAAGACGGGCGTGTTGTTGCCGACCAGATCGTAGTTGCCTTCATCGGTGTAGAACTTGAGCGAGAACCCGCGTACGTCGCGCCAGGTGTCGGGGCTGCCGGCTTCCCCCGCAACCGTCGAGAACCGGGCGAGCATTTCGGTTCTACAGCCTTTCTGGAACAAGGCAGCCTTGGTATAGGCAGAGACATCCGTGCTGGTTTCGAACATGCCGAATGCGCCCGACCCTTTGGCGTGCGGCTGGCGCTCTGGAACCTTTTCACGATTGAAATGCGCCATCTGTTCCAGAAAATGGACGTCGTGCAACAAGATGGGGCCGTTGGCGCCTATCGTCAGTGAATGACGATCG
This sequence comes from Bordetella sp., assembly GCA_035628955.1. Classification (GTDB taxonomy): domain Bacteria; phylum Pseudomonadota; class Gammaproteobacteria; order Burkholderiales; family Burkholderiaceae_B; genus Bordetella_A. Next base: position 801 of record DASPIV010000506.1, on the reverse strand, counting down.
CTGGGCGAGGGGGCGCCCGTGCTGGTCGTGGACGTAGGGCCGGCGCGGTTCTTCGGGTCGGTCATGGCAGCTCCTGGGGCAACAGCATGCAATGGGGTGGGGCGGCCTGTCTGGCCGGGCCGATTCACTATACACCCACCGTATATGGCAGGGATTGACGCGCCAAGAGGTATGGGCGAAGTCGTTGTGCCTGGCCGTGCGACATCGCGCGGGCGGCAGGCAGCGGGAATTCCGCGGGCCGCCACTCGCTGGGTTGCGATGGCCCGTCGATCGCCGGCCCCTCGAAGGGTAAAATCACGGCTTCCGTTCTCGAAGGATAGTCGTGTCCGTTGCCCCCCTGAAGAACGACGTGTTCCTGCGCGCCTTGCTGCGCGAGCCCGTCCCCTATACCCCTATCTGGCTGATGCGCCAGGCCGGGCGCTACCTGCCCGAATACAACGCCACGCGCGCACGCGCCGGCTCGTTCATGGGGTTGGCGCAAAATCCCGACTATGCCGCCGAAGTCACGCTGCAGCCTCTGGCGCGCTACGACCTGGACGCGGCCATTCTGTTTTCCGACATTCTTACCGTGCCGCATGCCATGGGCCTGGGGCTGGATTTCGCGCCCGGCGAAGGCCCGCGGTTTGCCCGGCCCGTGCGCACCGAAGACGACGTGGCCCGCCTCTCGGTGCCTGATATGGAATCGCTGCGCTACGTATTCGACGCCGTGTCGGTGATCCGCCGCGAGCTCGACGGCAAGGTGCCGCTCATCGGCTTCGCCGGCAGCCCCTGGACCATCGCCTGCTATATGGTCGAAGGCCG
>DASPIV010000505.1:0-8177 GCA_035628955.1 Bordetella sp. | reverse complement strand
CGCGAGCGGCTGGGCCTTTCCGAGGCACGCATTGCCGAACTGACCCGCGCTGGCGTCATCTGATACCGGCATCCGCCGACGCTCACGGAGGAAGATCCATCGTGCCTGTCTTCGAACTATTGGTTGCCGGGATATTGCTGGGCGGGCTGTACGCGTTGATGGCGTGCGGCCTGAACCTGGTTTTCGGCGTTATGCGCGTGATCAACTTCGCCCACGGCGACCTGATGGCCGTGGGCGCGTTGACGGCCGTGTCGTTGGTGGCAGGCATGCACATGCCTTACCTGGCGGCGTTGATCCTGGTGCCGCTGATGACCGCGGCCATCGGCCTGGCCATGCAGTATGCGGTGATACGCCACATCATCGATGGTCCGCCCATCATGTCCTTGCTGGCCACCTTTGCGCTGTCGACCATCGTGGTGAACATTTCGCTCTTGATCTGGGGTGGCGGCTTCCATGGGTTGTCGACCGTGCTGGGCGGCTCGATCCCCCTGTTGGGCATCGACGTGCCGCTGGCACGGCTGGTGTCGTTCCTGGTGGCGATGACGGCCACGCTGGGCGTGTGGTGGTTCTTGCGCAGCACGCGGTTTGGCAAGGCGATCCGATCCGTGTCGCAGGCGGCCGAACTGGCCGTGATCTCGGGCATTTCCATCAACCAGGTGCGCAACGTCACCTTCGCACTGGGGGCGGCCATGGCTGGCCTGGCGGGCGTGCTGCTGGCCCCCACCTTTGCTTCCGACGCACAGTTGGGCGCCCGCTTCGGCATCAAGGCGTTCGCGGTGATCATCGTGGGCGGCATGGGCAGCTACCCCGGTGCCATGGCGGCCGCGCTGCTGATGGGCGTGCTGGAAGTCTTTGCCGGTTATATGTACGGCCAGGTGCTGGGTGCGGCCACGGTGTTCCTGGCCATGCTGGTGGTACTGATCGTGCGGCCCCGCGGGTTGTTCGGCATAGGAGCGCGCGCATGAAATTCCTGCCTCTTCCCATTCTGTGCGTCGCTGCGCTGGCCCTGCTGCCCTTCGTGGCCGGCTCGTACGGCATGTCGTTCATGATCCAGACGTTCATTTTCATTGCGCTGGCGTATTCGTGGAACCTGATAGGCGGCTATGCGGGGTATACCCACTTCGGCCAGGTGGCGTTCTTCGGCCTGGGCGCGTACGTCGGTTCGCTGGCCGTTCTGAACGGCACGCCCTGGCTGATGGCCGCCTTGTACGCGGGGGTGGCGGCCTCGCTGCTGGCCGCGGTGCTGGGAGGCGTGATGCTGCGCCTGAAGGGGCCGTACTTCGCCATAGGCATGTTCGGCATTGCGCGCGTCTGCGAATCGCTGGCGCTGGGGCTGGACAACATCACCCAGGGTGGCACAGGCCTGTATCTGGTAGTGGTAGAGCAACCGCACCTGTATTACGCCGTGGGCGTGATTGCCGTGCTGATGGTGCTGGCGACCTGGCGGCTGGACAACTCGCGGCTGGGGCTGCAATTGCTGTCGATCCGCGAGGACGAGACCGCCGCCAATGCGCTGGGGGTGCGCACCACCCGCCTGAAGATCGGCACCTTCGTGGCCTCGGCCTTCGTGCCTGGGGTCTGTGGTTGCCTGTACGCCTGCTACCTGGGCTATATCGATCCGGCCACGGCTTTCGCGCCCATGACCGAACTGACGGTGATCGCCATGGTGCTGCTGGGCGGCATGGGTACGGTATTCGGCCCGCTGGTGGGCGCGGTGCTGATGTCGGTGGTCAATGAAGTGCTGTGGGCGCGCCTGCCCGAAATCTACCTGGCGCTGGTCGGCGTCATCATCCTGATCGCCGTGCTGTACATGCCGCGCGGCATCGTCAACTACGCGCAGCGGCGTGCGTGGCGCTGGGTGCCGGTGGCGCGCGGCCACTTGCGCCGCATGGCGCAGCGCAAGAAAGAGGCGGCCTGATCATGAGTGCCACACCATCGCCCATGTTGTCTGTCGAAAATGTCAGCAAGCGTTTTGCCGGCCGGGTCGCACTCGATGGCGCCAGCCTGCAGATTGCGCCGGGGTCGATCACCGGCGTGATCGGCCCGAACGGGTCCGGCAAATCGACCTTGTTCAACATCATTGCCGGTGCCATTGCCTCGGATGGCGGCCGGGTGGTGCTGCAGGGCCAGGACGTCACTCGCGCCACGCCGGCCGATATCTGCCGGCGCGGGGTGGGGCGCACCTTCCAGATCTCGCGTTTGTTCAACGAACTGACCGTGCTGGAAAACCTGGTGGCGATCGCGCATGGCCTGTCCGATGCGGCGGCCGTGGAGCGGGCCCTGTCGTTGCTGGACTTCCTGGAAATCTCGGCCTTGCGCGACAAGTGGGGCGCCGAGCTGTCGTACGGCCAGCGCAAGCTGGTAGAGATTGCGCGCGCCCTGATGCTGCAGCCCACGATGATGCTGCTGGACGAGCCGTTCGCCGGCATCAACCCACGCTTGCAAAACCGCATCGTCGAACACTTGCAGGCGCTGCGTGCGCAGGGCATGACGTTGTTTTTCATCGACCATGAAATGCGCATCGTGCTGGAGATCTGCGACGACCTGTATGTGCTGGCCGAGGGCCGCGTGATCGCCCATGGCGATGCCGACGCGATCCGCGGCGATGCGCGTGTCAAGGATGCCTATTTCTAACGTTCCGGATCACAACGTCCCGAACCGGGACATATAACTGGAGACAAGGAGCAGCCCATGAATCGACATATCGCAAAACTGGTGCTGGCAGCCGCCGGCACCCTGGCCGCCCTGGGGGCGGCGCAAGCCGCCGAGGACAAGCCCATCCGGGTAGGCGTGGCATTGTCGCAGTCGGGTAACCTGGCCGACAGCGCCAAGCATTATTTCCAGGGCGTGGAACTATGGCGCGACCAGATCAATGAGCGCGGCGGCTTGCTGGGCCGCAAAGTGGAACTGGTGGTGTACGACGACCGCAGCGACCCGGCTACGGCGGCGCGCCTGTATGAGAAGCTGATCAGCGACGACAACGTCGACCTGTTGTTCGGCCCCTGGGGGTCGGCCTCGGCCGCCACGGCCGCCGCGGTGGCCAACAAGCACAAGCGCGTTTTCCTGAATTCGGGCGGCGCCTCAGAGCAGATCCAGGAACGCGGTTTCAAGTATGTGTTCCAGACGGCCGCGCCCATCAGCGCCTACGTGGCCAGCATCGGCCCCCTGGCCGAGCAGCACCAGCTCAAGAGCATCGCCTTTTTCGGCCGCGACTACGCCGCCGCACGCGACATGGCCAAGAGCATCAAGAAAATCGCCGAAGACCGCAAGCTGGACCTGAAGACCACTGAATTCTTTCCCGCCGGCACGACGGACTTTTCGTCGATGATCGCCCAGGCTCGGCAGATGCAGCCCGATATCTGGGTGTCGGTGGGTTATCCGAACGAAGCGATCGAGATGGTGCGTCAGATGAAGGCGTCGAACTATCTGCCCAAGGTCTTCATCCATAACGGTGCGTCGATCGCCGATTTCCTCAAGAGCACGGGCAAAGACGCCGAGTACGTATTCGCTATGTCGCTGTATGAGCCGTCGCTCACGACCAAGGGCAACCCGGCGTTCGTCAAGGCCTATCAGGAACGCTACAAGGCCGAACCGGGCTATTACTCGGCGTTCTCGTACGCTGGAGCCACGGTGCTGGAGGCGGCCGTCAAGCAGGCGGGTTCGGTCGACCAGGAAAAGCTGCGCGAGGTATTGACCGAGCTGGAACTGGACACGGTGATGGGCCACCACAAGGTCAACCCCGAGACCGGCAAGCAGGTGGGCGTGACCGGGCTGTTGGCCCAGGTGCGCGATGGCAAGCGCGAGATCGTGATGCCGCTGGAGGTGAAGACGGCCGATGCGGTGATTCCCATGCCCGCCTGGAACAAGCGCTGACCCCCGGTCTGGAGATCGCCATGGAACAGCAAACGGACACCGCGCGCTTTCTGGAGTTGCGCGCCGTCACCACGGGCTACGGCGACGTGCCCGTGGTGCGCAACGCCAGCATGGCGTTCGCGCGTGGTGCGATCACGGCGGTGATCGGATCCAACGGCGCCGGCAAGTCGACGGCCATCAAGGCGGCCGCCGGCCTGCTGCCGGTATGGAAGGGGCAGGTGCTGATCGACGGCGCCGATGTCACCGCCGAGGCGCCGCACAAGCGCCTGGCGCGCGGCGTGGCATTCGTGCCGCAGGGCCGCATCGTGCTGCCGGACATGACCGTGCGCGAGAACCTGGACATCGGCGCCTATATCCTGGGCGGTGATCGCGCCCGCATCGACGCCGCGCTGGCGCGCATGGTGCGCATCTTCCCGATCATCGGCCAGCGCCTGAACCAGTTGGCCGGCACCATGAGCGGCGGCGAACAACAGATGCTGGCAATCGCCCGTGCGCTGATGACCGACCCCACCGCCATCATCCTGGACGAGCCTTCGCTGGGGCTTTCGCCCAAGCTGGTCGACCAGGTCTTCGAGAAGCTGACGGCCCTGGCCGGCGATGGCCTGACCGTGATCATGGTCGAGCAGAAGGCATCGCGCGCGCTGGCGGTGGCCGACAGCGGGTACGTCATGCATACCGGGCAGGTGGTGTATTCGGGGCCGGCGCAGCAATTGCTGGACAATCCCAATGTGCAGCGCCTGTTCCTGGGCGAGGTGCCCGAGGAAATCGACCGCCTGCTGGCGGCGGTGGAAGACGGAGAGCCGGCCCATGCCTGACCCGCGCCTGCGTCGCAGCCTGCTGATGACGCCGGGCAACCGGCCCGAGCGCCTGGCCAAGGCGGCCGGCTGCGGCGCCGACGCATTGGTCTTCGACCTGGAAGACAGCGTGCCGCCCGAGCACAAGGCGCGCGCCCGCGACTGCGTGGCGCAGGCCTTGCGTGCGCTGCCCCCCGGCGGCCTGGAGCGCTGCGTGCGCATCAACGGCCTGGACACGCTCCATGCCGTGCCAGACCTGGCGGCGCTGCCGCTGGCGCAGCTGGATTCCATCATGGTGCCCAAGGTTGAATCGCCCGATATGCTGCATGCCCTGGATGCGCGGCTGGCCGAGCTGGAAGCCGCGCAGGGGCGCGTGCAACCGCTGGAACTGATCGTCATGCTGGAGACGCCGCGCGGCATCTTGCGTGCGTTGCCTATTGCCGATGCCTGCCACCGCACCACGGCGCTGTTCTTCGGTTCGGGCGACTACACCTCGGCCCTGGGGGCCGACGTGGACGACACGACGCTGCTCTACCCGCGCTCGGTAGTGGCCGCCGCGGCCGCCGCCGCCGGCCTGGCCGCGATCGATGCCGCGTATTTCCAGGATGTGAAGGATGCCGCCGCCGCGCGCCGCGATGCCGACACCGCGCGTCGCCTGGGTTTTGACGGCAAGGTGGTGTTCCACCCCAACCAGGTCGAGCCGGTCAATGCCGCGTTCACCCCCGGCGACGCCGATCTCGAGCGGGCGCGCCGCATCGTGGCCGCCTATGAGGCGGGCCTGCGCGACGGGCGCGGCACAGGGGTGGTCGATGGCATCTTCGTGGCGGTCGACCTGGTGCCGCCCGCGCGCCGCCTGCTGGCGCGGGCCGCGGCCATTGCGGCCTTGTCCGCCGAGACCAGGCCATAGATATTCCCCATCGGTTTCATTGCCGACCTGCTACGGAGTTTTTGTCCATGACATGCACAGTTCCCCCGCGCCTGCACCGTTCCGAGCTGGCGGTGCCGGCCAGCCGTTCGCCGTTTTTCGCCAAGGCGGCGGCCAGTGCCGCCGATGTGGTCTTCCTGGACCTGGAGGATGCCGTGGCACCGCATTTGAAAGACCAGGCACGCAGCCAGGCGATCGCGGCGCTCAACGATATCGACTGGGGTACCAAGACACTGGCGGTGCGCGTCAATGGACTGGATACCCCCTGGGCGCTGCAGGATATTGTCGATGTGGCGCGCCAGGCGCCGCGTCTGGACCTGGTCTTGCTGCCCAAGGCGGGCTCGGCGTTCGACGTGCAATTCGTGGACCAGATACTGACCTTGATCGAACGCGAGACCGGCCGCGACAAGCGCACCGGCATCGAGGTGCTGATCGAGACTGCACGCGGCGTGGCCAATGTGGAAGCCATTGCCGCCAGTTCCGCACGCCTGGAGGCCATGATTTTCGGCGTGGGGGACTATACGGTGGACATGCGTACCTATGACCCCGTGTTCGGCACGCCCAGTCCGCGCTATGCCATCCTGACGCACGGCCAGGATGCCGGGCGGCAGCGGCATTGGAACGACCAATGGCATTTCGCCATGGCCCGCATCGCCAATGCCTGCCGCGCAAATGGCCTGCGTCCCATCGACGGCCCCTTTACCGACTACGGCGATACCGAAGGCTTCCAGGCTTGCGCGCAGCGCGCCGCCGCGCTGGGTTTCGAGGGCAAGTGGGCCATCCACCCCACCCAGGTCGGCCTGGCCAACGACGCCTTTTCGCCCACGGCCGAGCAACTGGCCTGGGCCACTCGCATTCGCGACATGATCGATGCGTCGAACCGCCAAGGGCAGGGTGCGGTGGGCGATGGCGGTGTGCTGGTGGATATGGCGCATTTGAAGCAAGCCAATGCGCTTGCCGAGCGCCAGGCGCTGATCGAGCGGCCAGCCGGCCGTTACGCGCCATGAGCGCCGCCGATCCGGTTCCCGCCATTGCCGAGGCGGACGCCACCGGCGAACTGGCCGCGCTGTACGACGATATCCGCCACACCTTGAATGTGCCGTTCGTGAACCTGATCTGGCGGCACCTGGCCACCATGCCGGGCGCCCTGCCGTGGACCTGGGCCACGGTGCGGCCGCTCTACGCCTTGCCGGCATTCGACCAGGCTGCCGATACGTTGGCGCGCGCGCCGGTATTGGATGCCGAGATCGAGCCGTGCCTGCCGCAAGCGCTGCAATTGGTGGGCGTGGGCCTCGCCGAACGGCAAGCCATCGATGCCATGCTGGCCGACTATGGCCATGCCAACGCGCGTGCGCTTTTGGCCCTGCTGGCGGCGGGCGCACGGCTGGCGGGTCCGGATAACGCGCCCCCCACACCCACACCCACGCCTGCGCCGGCCAGCCCTGCCAGCCCGGCGTCCGTCCCGGCACGCGTGCCGAGTGTGGCGCATGCTTTGCCCGGCCTGGATACGCTGGGGCCGGCCATGTTGCGGGTCATCGAGACCTTGAACGGCTATGGCCGTATTGCCGATACCGCCATCGTCGGCAGCCTGTATCGCCATCTGGCCCATTGGCCGGGGTTCCTGGCCCTGGCCTGCGCCGTGCTAGCCCGGCCGCAGCGCGATGGTGTGCTGGCCGCCCAGGTGCGCCGCACTTTGGCGGATGCGCAGGTGGCGGCCCGACAATTACCAGTCGCCGTACCGGCCCCCGTGGAACCGGCCACGCGTACGGCCGCCGCGGCCGCCATCGGGGCCTTCACCGGGCAGGCGATCAGCCGCATGGTGGTCATGGGCGCGGCCATGCAGCGCCTGCTGCCTTAGCGCACTGCGCCTGGCGCCTTGCGGGAAAACGCAGTCGGGCACGCTACTTGCGTGCCGATGCAACTGCCACCAGCAGTCGTCGCCGAAGGGCCCTGTGTCGTTGGTTTCGATGATGACGGCTTGCAGATCTGGGATCGGCATGCGGCATGAGTCGCCTTCAGGCTGGATGGCGACGATGGTGCCGCCTTCCAGGCGCGCCTGCCAGCGCCATCGGTTGCGGATCGCGGTGGCGCGGCGGCGCAGCCAGGTCGGTACTCGGTGTCATTGCACAGCCCGGTTGGTCTGCCGTATGTTGAAGATTAGTGCCTGGCCTGATTATGCGCCAGGCAGTGCCGCCGAGGGCGGTTGGATGGAGGGTCATGCAACAAGAACCGGATGCTTTCTCGCCGCAACCGGCCGCCCTGCGGGGCGGCGGGCAGCAACCAGCCGTGCCGCATCCGGATCGGATTGCCTTGTTCCTGGACCTGGACGGCACCCTGGCAGAGATCCAACCGGATCCAGACCTGGTGTCGGTGCCGCCGGACACCATCGGGGTTCTGCGGCGGCTCTATCAGGTGCTGGGCGGCGCGCTGGGCATCCTGTCGGGCCGGCCGGGGGTGGACCTGGACCGCCTGCTGTCCCCTTTGGCGCTGCCGTATGCCGCCGGCCATGGTGCGGAGCGCCGTGATTCCAATGGCAACCTGATCCAGGCGCCGGCCCCTGCCAGCCTGGGCATCGCACAGGCCGA
>DASPIV010000504.1:0-16197 GCA_035628955.1 Bordetella sp. | reverse complement strand
CGCAGGTCTCGCCGTCCCAGGCCACGTCGCGCACCACGCCCAGGTCCACCACCGACAACACGGGGATCTCGGGGTCGGGCACGCTTTCCAGCCACGCCATGACCTGGCGCGGCGATGCGGGCGCGGCGTGGCTCACCACACGGCTCCCGGGTAGGCGCGCGGCAACGATTGCATTTCGGCCAGCAGGTAGCTCAGGGCCTCGGTATGCCGGCCCTGGCGTCCACCCTGCAAAGCGGCATGGTGGGCGTCGTCCATATCGGGCATGGCCAGCGTGGCCTCGTCGAGCACTTCGCGCACGTGGGCCAGCCAGGGCTCGTGCAGTGCCGCCAGCTCGCAGCCTATGCCGCGCGCGGCCAGCTCGCGGTCGACCGCGTCATCGGTGAACAACTCGCCGGTATGGCGCCAGGCGGCATCGACCGCCTCTTGCATGCGAGCGTGGCTTTCCGGCGTGCCGTCGCCCAGCCGCACCACCAGGTCGGAAGAGCGCCGCACATGATAGGTGACCTCTTTCAGCGACTTGGCGGCAATCGAGGCCACGCGTGGGTCCGCGGATTGCGCCAAGCGCTGCAGCAAAAAATAATGCCACACGTCGAAGAAAAACTGGCGCGCCAGCGTATCGCCGTAGTGGCCATTGGGCCGTTCGACCAGGGTGGCATTGCGGAATTCGTGCGCATGGCGCAAATAAGCCAACGCATCTTCATCGCGGCCGGCGCCTTCGACCTCGCCCGCCAGCGTCAGCCACATGCGGGCCTGGCCCAGCAGGTCGAGCGCGGTATTGGTCAGCGCCAGGTCTTCTTCCAGCGCCGGCCCATGGCCGCACCATTCCGACAGGCGCTGCGACAGCACCAGCGTGGTATCGCCCAGGCGCAGCAAGTATTCGAAAAAAAACTTGTCCATGGCCATGCCTTACATGTGCTTGATTTCGTCGGGCATGGGAAAGAACGTGGGGTGCCGGTAGACCTTGTTGTTGGCCGGATCGAACAGAGGTTCTTTGTCGCCCGGGCTGCTGGCCACGATATCGGCGGCGCGTACCACCCAGATGCTCAGGCCCTCATTGCGCCGTGTGTAGACGTCGCGCGCGTGATTGATGGCCATCCCGGCATCGGGGGCATGCAGGCTGCCCACGTGCTTGTGGGCCAGGCCATGCTGGCTGCGGATGAACACTTCCCACAGCGGCCATTCTTTGCTCATGATGTGTATCCTTTCCGGCCGCCGGCGCGGCCCGCAAAATAAAAACCGGCCACGCCTCAGGCGGCCTTGCGGCGCGCCTGCTTCTCAGCATGGGCCGCCAGGCCGTCGCGGACCCAGGCACCCGCCTCATGGGCCTGCTTGCGGGCGGCCAGGCGTTCACGGTTGCAAGGGCCATGGCCCTTGATCACCGCGTAGAACTCGGTCCAGTCGATCTCGCCGAAATCGTAGTGGCCGCTCGCGGCGTTCCACTTCAGATCGGGGTCGGGCACCGTCAGGCCCAGGTACTCGGCCTGCGGCACGGTCTGGTCGACCATTTTCTGGCGCAGTTCGTCATTGGAAAACAGCTTGATCTTCCAGGCCATCGACTGCGCGCTGTTGGGCGATTCGGCATCAGAGGGGCCGAACATCATCAGCGCGGGCCACCACCAGCGGTTCAGGGCTTCCTGGCACATGGCTTTCTGTTCGGGCGTGCCATGCCGGCACATCTGGATCAGCAAATCGTAGCCCTGGCGCTGGTGAAAGGACTCTTCCTTGCAGACCCGCACCATGGCGCGCGCGTACGGCCCGTACGAACAGCGGCACAGCGGAATCTGGTTGATGATGGCCGAGCCATCGACCAGCCAGCCGATCATGCCGATGTCGGCCCAGCTCAGCGTGGGGTAATTGAAGATGCTGGAATACTTGGCGCGGCCCGTGTGCAGGTCCTCGAGCAGTTCGTCGCGCGACACGCCCAGCGTTTCGGCGGCGCTGTACAGGTACAGGCCATGGCCGGCCTCGTCTTGCACCTTGGCCAGCAAGATGGCCTTGCGCTTGAGCGACGGCGCGCGGGTGATCCAGTTGCCCTCGGGCAGCATGCCGACGATTTCGGAGTGGGCGTGCTGCGATATCTGGCGGACCAGAGTCTTGCGATAGGCCTCGGGCATCCAATCCTGCGGCTCGATGCGCACGCCTTCGTCGATACGGCGCTGGAACGCCTGTTCCGGACCGGTAAGCTGGTCGACGCCGCGGACCTGCTTGACGCCGGTTTCAACAAGCTGTGCGTACATGTTCGTCTCCTGTCGGTCGCGCCCTGCCAGCGACGGCCCGCGCGCCGGCCGTTCGTCAGGCCAAGTATGAGACGATTATTTCATACACAAATTTAATTGTCAAACCTATTTTTGTATCACATTGGATATGTGTATCATGTTGATCATCGTCATACAGCCCTGGATCCATGGCAAATCCCCCCTCCTCTGTCGGCCGCTATATCGCCCGTCTGCTCAAGGACGATCCACCGCGCGCCAAGTCGCTGTGCGTCAGCTTGCTGGGCGATGCGCTGGCTTGCCACGGCGGCGCCATCTGGCTGGGGGGCATTATCGAATTGCTGGAACCGTTGGGCATCAACGAACGGCTGCTGCGCACCAGCGTGTTCCGGCTGGTGGCCCAGGGCTGGCTGCAGGCCGAACGGCACGGACGGCGCAGCCTGTACCAGTTGTCTGACCAGGGCCGCCGCCATACCGCGCATGCCTCGCAGCGTATCTATGAGGGCCCGGCGGCCGACTGGAACGGCGAATGGACGCTGGTGGCCCTGCCGCGCCTGGGCAACAACGGCCTGGCCGAGCGCACCGAGCTGCGCCGCGAACTCGCCTGGGAGGGCTTCGGCATGATCGCGCCAGGCCTGTTCGCGCACCCGCAGGCCGATGCGCATACCGCACACGGCATCCTGGAAAAACTGGGCATTCCCGACAAGGCCCTGGTACTGTCCGGACGCGACCTGGCGGGCGCCGGCGGCCTGCCCATCGCGAGCCTGGCACCGCAGTGCTGGAACCTGGATACGCTGGCCGCGCAATACCGCCAGTTCTCGCGCCAGTTCGGGCCGCTGGGCAAATTGCTGGACGACCCGCTCGGCCCCGCCGACGCCTTTGCCGCACGCATGTTGTTGCTGCACACCTGGCGCCGCATCGTGCTGCACGATCCGCAGCTGCCCGTACCGATGCTGCCCGAGCGCTGGCCGGGCCACGCCGCCCGCACGCTGTGCGGTCAGATCTACTGGAAATTGTTCGACGCGTCTGAACAGCACCTGGATGCCATCGCCGGACGCGAAAACGCGCGCTACACCCCGCTGTCCGCCGAGGTCTACACGCGCTTCAAGGGCCGTCCCGTCAGCCTCGCTGCATAGCCAAGCGGGTACTGAAAGGCATGAAGATTTTTCCCAGGTGTCTGGCTTCCGCGTGCCTGACACCGCTGTGGGTAGACGGCCTGGCCAGGCCGCGCCCCGCCGCTACGGCACGATCCGCACGCCCAGCGTATCCAGATGCAGTTCGCCGGCCGCCTCGCGCCCTGCGCCGGGCGCCTGCAGGCCGCGTGCCGTGCCAATGAAAGCCAGGGTCCAGCGCGCCCGCAAGGCACGCCCCAGCGCCTGTCCGCTGTCGGCGTCCACGCCGCTGGGCACGTCCAGCGCCAGCACGGGCTTGCCCCATGCGTTGATGGTGTCGACCAGCGCTTGCCAGGCAGCGTCCAGCGGCCGGTTCAGGCCGATGCCGAACAAGCCGTCGACGATGACTTCTGGCGGCGGATCAGCGTCCAGGGCGGCCTGTTCCACGCCGCCTTGTGTGCGCCAGGCGGCATAGGCCTGGGCCGCATCGGCGGGCAAGCCTTGCGGGCCGCGCGGCATCGCCACGCGTACGGCGTAGCCCGCGGCAAGCAGGCGCGTAGCCGCCACCAGCGCATCGCCGCCGTTGTTGCCGGGTCCCGCCAAGACCAGTACGGCAGCGCCGGCCGGAAAGCGCGCGGCAATGAAGCCTGCCGCCGCCGCGCCCGCCAACGGCATCAGTTCACGGCCCAGCGCCCGGGCCTGCTGCTCGGCGCGGCGGATCCGGGCAACGGAATACGTGGACATGAAGGGGCTGGCCCGCCGGCACCTAGGTTTTCAGGAAATGCTCGCGGTAGTACTTCAGTTCGTCGATGGACTCGTAGATGTCGGCCAGGGCCTCGTGCTTGCTCTTTTTCTCGAACCCCTTGTACACCGCCGGTACCCAGCGGCGCGCCAGTTCTTTCAGGGTACTGACGTCCAGGTTGCGATAATGGAAGAAACGTTCCAGGTTGGGCATGTAGGCATACATGAAGCGGCGATCCTGGCTGATGGTGTTGCCGCACAGCGGCGACTTGCCCGCCGGCACGTGCTGCACCAGGAAGTCGAGCAGCATCTGCTCGGCCTGCGCCTCGGTCAGCGTGGATGCCTTCACCTTGTCGATCAGGCCGCTCTTGCCGTGAGTGGACTTGTTCCAGTTGTCCATGGCGTCGAGCAGGCTGTCGGGTTGGTTCACCACCAGTACCGGCCCTTCGGCCACCAGGGTCAGGTCGGGTTCGGTCACCACCACCGCCACTTCGATGATGCGCTCTTTGGTGGGATCGAGCCCGGTCATCTCCATATCGAGCCAGACCAGGCGGTTTTCGTTCGCAGCCATATAATTTGCCTTTAAAACACCGCATTTTCTCATACGCATCCCATTCCGTGCCGCTAACCTTCCTGACCCTGCTGTTCGTTTCCTTCTTGCTGGCCGACATTTGCGTGCGGCTGTGGCTCGCCTCACGGCAGATCCGCCACGTGGCAAGCCACCGCGACCAGGTACCGCCCGAGTTCGCGCCGCGCATCGGCCTGACCAGCCACCAACGCGCGGCCGACTACACCGTGGCCCGCGTACGGCTGGGCATGCTGGAACGCGTCTACGACGCCGTGCTGCTGATAGCGCTGACCCTGCTGGGCGGCCTGCAGGCCATCGATCTGCTGGTGGCCCAGGTCACCTCGCACGACCTGCTGCGCCAACTCTTGCTGCTGGGCAGCGTGGCACTGCTGCTGGGCTTGCTGGGGCTGCCTTTCACACTGTACCGGCAGTTCAAGCTGGAAGCGCGCTTCGGCTTCAATCGCATGACGCCGGGCCTGTTTGCCGGCGACCTGGCCAAAGGCCTGCTGATCGCCCTGCTGCTGGGCGCGCCGCTGGCCGCCGCCATCCTGTGGCTGATGGCCGAGGCCGGCAGCCTGTGGTGGGTGTGGGCGTGGGGCCTCTGGACCGCCTTCAACCTGTTGCTGTTGTTCATCTACCCCAGCTTCATCGCGCCGATGTTCAACAAATTCACCCCCTTGTCCGACCCCGAGCTGGCAAGCCGCATCAAGCAGCTGGCGCAACGCTGCGGCTTTGCGCTTAGCGGCCTGTTCGTCATGGATGGCTCGCGCCGCTCGGCCCACGGCAACGCCTATTTCACCGGCTTCGGCAAGTCGCGCCGCATCGTGTTCTTCGACACCCTGCTGGCGCGCCTGAATCCCGATGAAATCGAGGCCGTGCTGGCGCACGAGTTGGGCCATTTCGCCAAGCGCCACATCATCAAGCGCATCGCGCTGAGCTTCGGCGCCGCCCTGCTGTTCTTTGCCATGCTGGGCTGGCTGGCCCAGCAGCCATGGTTCTACGAAGGCCTGGGCGTGCTGCCGCGCCTGGACGGCCGCAACGACGCCATGGCCCTGCTGCTGTTCTTCCTGGCGATTCCGGTCTTCACGTTCATGCTGACACCCCTGGCCAGTTGGTATTCGCGCCGCGACGAATTCGAGGCCGACCGCTACGCCGCCACGCAAAGCGCCCCCGACAGGCTGGTGTCGGCCCTGGTCAAACTGTACGATGACAACGCCGCCACCCTCACACCCGATCCCGTGCATTCCGCCTTCTACGACAGCCACCCCCCCGCCGCCGTGCGCATCCGCCACCTGACGCAGGGGACATGAGTCCGCCGGGCCGCCCCAAGGGCGAATACCGTAGTGCGCAGCACGAAGGCGTACCCGAGAGCGGCGCTGCCCCCCCACACCTGGAAGGCCGCATCATTGCGGCGCACGGCCGCCACTATGTGGTGGAATTTCCCGATGGATCATTGCGCCACTGCTTTCCGCGTGGCAAGAAAGCGGGGGCAGCCGTGGGCGACCGGGTGCGTATCGCGCCGCAGGGCCGCGACGAAGGGGCTATCGACGCCATCCTGCCGCGCCGCAACTTGCTGTTCCGCTCCGATGAAACGCGCGCCAAGCAGTTTGCCGCCAATGTCGATCAGTTGCTGATCGTGGTTGCCGTCGAGCCCACGTTCTCCGACGATCTGGCCGGGCGTGCCCTGGCTGGTGCCTGGAGCGCCGATATCGCCCCCCTGGTCATCCTGAACAAGGTCGACCTGCCGGCAGGTGTGGACGAGGCACGCCGGCGGCTGGCGTCAGTGCAAGCCCTGGGCGTACCGGTGATCGAACTCAGTGCGCACGACACCGCCGCCGTACGCGAACGGCTGGCACCCAGGCTGGCCGGCCGCACCACCTTGCTGCTGGGACAAAGCGGCATGGGCAAGTCAACCCTGCTCAATGCCCTGGTGCCCGATGCCGCCGCGCCCACGCGCGAACATTCGACCGCGCTGGACATGGGCCGGCACACCACCACCAGCACGCGGCTGTATCACCTGCCGGCCCCCGGCGGTGACCTGATCGATTCGCCGGGGTTCCAGGCCTTCGGCCTGCAGCATTTATGCGGTGAAGACATCCTGCGCGGCTTTCCGGAATTTGCTCCGCATATCGAGCGCTGCCGCTTCTATAACTGCACGCATCGCCGCGAACCCGACTGCGGCGTGCTGGCAGCGCTACAGGCCGGCACCATCGATGCCGGCCGTTACGCCCTGTACCGGCGCATCCTGGAAGAAAGCGAGGCGGCGCAGCAACGCTATTGAGGGCCAGAATCAGGCCTGGTCCACATTGGCGGCCAGCCGGTGGCGCACCAGGTGGTACAGGTTGCGCAGCATTCCCGCCGTGGCGCCCCATATGAAATGGCCTTGCCAGGGCATGGCGTAGTACTGCCGCTCGCGCCCGTCGGGCAAAGGGGCGCGGTACAGGCGGTGATTGGCCGGGTCCATCAGGAAAGCCAGCGGCACCTCGAAGACTTCGGCCACTTCGAACGAATCGGGCGCCAGCGTGAACCCGGGCCGCACCATCGACAACACAGGGGTTATGGAAAAACCCGTGGATGTCAGATAAGCCGGCATGCTGCCCAGCACATCCACATAGTCGATCGACAGGCCGGTTTCTTCTTCGGCTTCGCGCAGCGCGGCATCCACCGGCGTGGCGTCAGTGGTTTCCAGGCGCCCGCCCGGAAAGCTGATCTGCCCGGCGTGGTCGTGCAGGTGCGCGGTACGCTGGGTCAGCATGACACGCACGCCGCTGGCATGTGCCACCAGGGGAATCAGCACGGCAGCCAACACGGGCGCGCCCTCGCGGCCCGGATGGCGATACTCGGTAGAACCCAGCGGGTCTTCCGGCCAGGGGCCGGGGCGGCTGAGCGCGCCACGCAGCAATTCGGGCAACAGCCGCTCTGGCGGCACGGGGGCCAGGGCGGCATCGGCGGGCTGCCAGGCCTGGGCGGCGGGGTCGAACGATGGCGCGGCGGGAGGCCGGCGGGGACGGGACGTAGGGTCAGGCATACCTGCTGCAGACATGAAAAAGGCACCTTTGCAGGTGCCTTTTTAACCCGGAATACCGGCAAGCGCGGTAATGCCCGGCCGTGGCCGGTACCGCGCCCGGGACAATCAAGCCGTCTTGGGCTGCTTGATGACCAGCTTTTCCTTGATGCGAGCCGACTTGCCCGAGCGGTAGCGCAGGTAGTACAGCTTGGCACGGCGCACGTCGCCGCGGCGCTTGACTTCGATGCTGGCGATTTGCGGCGAGTACAGTTGGAACGTACGTTCGACTGCTTCGCCCGACGAGATCTTGCGAACGATGAACGACGAGTTCAGGCCGCGGTTACGCTTGGCGATAACGACGCCTTCGTAGGCCTGCACACGCTTGCGGGTACCTTCCACGACGTTGACGCTGACCACCACGGTATCGCCAGGGGCGAATTCGGGCATGGCCTTGTCGCCGGTCAGGCGCTTGATTTCTTCCTGTTCCAGGATAGCGATGAGGTTCATATGAACTCCGAGATCATCGTGCGTTGCGTTGGTTTTTACGCTGGGCTGCGGGCCGTGGGTGTAGCGTGGGTGCAGATACGACCTGCCGCCTTTTGCTGTACGCAAGCAGAGGATGGTTTGGTAAACCCGGTATTCTACATCAAAAATGGGGTGCTTTCAGGGGTAGCCCAGTTTGCGTTCTTAACGCCGTCTTGTGGCCCTGGGGAGTGGGCCGGACGAAGCCCGTCGGGCTCGGGTGCATCCAGGCACCCTCGGCCTGCTGCGCAGGCTGCCCCGCCGGTCAACTTGCCCAGCCCCACTCCCCAGGGCCACAAGACGGCAATGGATCGCAATGCGGGACGAGATCACCCCCTGGGTTGGTGGAAAGGACCCAGTCGGCCAGGTGTCTGGCTCCCGCCAGGGTGCCAGACACCTGAAGCAGTAATGCCCGATTGCAGAGTGGTTAGTTTCTCACTAACGCAGCCCCTGGGTGCTCGGGCGGGCGATGGCGGCGAGTCGGGCGGCGGGGCAGCCTGCGTAGCAGGCCGAGGGCGCCTGGATGCGCCCGAGCCCGGCGGACGTCGCCGCCATCGCCCGCCCGAGCACCCAGGGGCGGCTTAAGAACCTCAACCCCCAACACTCCCCAATCAAGAGTACCCTTGCCCCTACCGTGACCCCCCGTCACAAACCTGTCATTTACCGCACCCGTCGTCGCTGTCCCCGCCATGTCTTATGCATCCCTGATATTAGTCATCCTGGCGGCGATGGCGCACGCCACCTGGAACCTGCTGGCCAAGCGGGCCGCGATGGTGGGGCCGGTATTCGTGTTTGCTTACGGCCTGTGCGCCGTGCTGGTGTACGCCCCCTGGGTGATATGGATTCTGCTGCACGAAGGCATGAGCTGGACTTGGCCGGTAGTGCTTTGCATCCTGGCCTCCAGTGCCCTGCACCTGGGCTACAGCCTGTGCCTGCAACGCGGCTACCAGGTCGCCGACTTGTCAGTGGTGTACCCGATTGCGCGCGGCACCGGGCCACTGCTGTCGACCACCGGGGCTTTCTTGCTGCTGGGCGAGCCGGCCTCGGCCACAGGTATAGGCGGCATGCTCTGCGTAGTGGCTGGGGTGTTGCTGATTGCCACGCAGGGCCGGTTATCGCTGTTTCGCCAACCCCAGACCTGGCCGGGCGTACGTTGGGGCGTGGTGATCGGTCTGTTCATTGCCGCCTACACCGTGGTGGACGCCTATGGGGTCAAGGTGCTGTTGATCATGCCAGTGCTGTTCGACTGGTTCACCTGCGTCACGCGTACGGCCATGATGACACCGCACGTGCTGCGGCGGGCCGAAAACTGGCAGGCCATGCGTGGCCACTGGCATCTGGCGCTGGCCGTGGGGGTGTTGTCGCCGCTGGGCTACATTTTGGTGCTGTACGCCTTGCGCAACGGCGCGCCCCTGAGCCTGGTGGCCCCGGCTCGCGAAATGTCGATGATGCTGGGCACGCTGGCAGGCATGTTCCTGCTGCGCGAAAAAGTGGGCATAGGCCGGCTGGCCGGCTGCGCGGCGATTCTGGTGGGGGTGGTGTTGCTGGGCTCGAGCTAGCGCCCGTAATAGCGCCGCCCCGGCAAACCCGGACCCCGATGCGGGGCACCAGCCCCGGCTTAGAACCCCGCGGCCGCCCCTAGCCACATCAGACCGGGAATCAGCGCGCCCCACATGGCCACCAGCAAGACATCGACCACCATCTGGCGCATGCTGACGCCTTGCCGGGCAGCGTGAGCCACCGTACCCAGCGACTGGCTGTGCGCGGCCTGGGTATCGATACCCAGAGCATCCCGGGTGTCCAGGGCCGGCGCTGCGGGCACGGCCGGCACAGGCTGGGCGGGACGCTGCGCCTGCGGAACGGCAGCAGGGGCATGGCCGCGCGACAGCCCTGACGAGAATGGCCATCTGGCGGGTTGGCGCAACACGCCACTGGCGCCCTGCGCCAGCATGCGTGGCAACCACGCGGACAGCCTGGAAGGCGACAGGGATGCGACGGAATCGGTGGCAAGAGTGGCGGTAGTCATGGAGAGGCTCCGTTCAAAATAGCGATAACTGCGGCGTGGCTTGCCGCGACGGCGACGCACCGGATTGCCCGCCGCCCTGCCCCGCGGCGGCAGCCCGGGCAGGCGGCAAGGGCGCCTGGAACAAATGGGTGGCCAGTTGCGGCCGGGTGGTATTCAGGCCCAGCTTGCGTACCGCCAGGTTGAAACGCTGGCGCAGCAGGTCGGCCCACAAGCCGCTGCCTCGCATGCGAGTACCAAAATTGGAATCGTTGCGCCGGCCGCTGCGCAGGTCTTCGATGCGGTGCAAGACGCGCTGGGCCCGGTCGGGATAATGGGTTTGCAGCCATTCTTCGAAGACGGCCTTCACTTCCCAGGGCAGGCGCAGCACCGTATAGCTGGCATAGCAGGCACCCGCCTGGCGGGATTCCTGCAAGATGTGTTCCAGGGACTCGTCGTTGATGAACGGAATGATGGGCGCCACCAGCACACCCACCGGCACGCCGGCATTGGCCAGCGTGCGCACCGCCTGGATGCGCCGCCAGGGCGCCGAGGCGCGGGGTTCGAGCGTGCGGGCCATATCGGTGTCCAGCGTGGTGATGCTGACATACACCGTGATCAGGCGCCGCTCGGCCAGGGGCTGGAGCAGATCGAGGTCGCGTTCGACCAGGGCGTTCTTGGTAACCAGCGTGGCCGGATGCCCGGTCTGCAACAGCAGGTCGAGCACGCCGCGCGTCAGTTGCCATTGGCGTTCGATGGGCTGGTAGACGTCAGTGGCCGACCCGATGTTGATGGGCGACACCCGGTACCCCGGCCGGGCCAGTTCGGCCCGCAGCACGTCGACCGCGTTGGCCTTGGCGACCAGGCGGGTTTCGAAATCGAGCCCTGGGGAATACCCCAGGTACGCGTGGGTGGGCCGGGCGTAGCAGTAGACGCAGCCGTGTTCGCAGCCCCGGTATGGGTTGACGGCGACGTCGAAAGGGATGTCGGGCGAGTCGTTGCGCGACAGCAGCTTGCGGGCCTGCTCGGGCCTGACGGTGGTTTTCAGGGCCGGCTCGGCCGCGATGGGAATGTAACCGGCGGGGGATGCGGCGGCGCTGGCGGGCCAGGCAGAGTCGGTAGAGTCGGCCAGCGCGTCGGCCGGGGCGTGGGTGGAAGCCCAGCCATCGTCGGCGGGAGCGCGATCGGTTTGCTGGAAACGGTGCCGAACATTAGTAACCGCTCCCCGGCCGCGCAAGGCGGCGGGGGCGGCAGCCGGGGACCCAGAACCGGCGGGTAAAGCGTGATCGGTGCGTTCCATGAAAGTACTGTACAAAAAAACAGTACTTCCAGCAAGCCCCTTGTGCCCTGAACAGGCGACGTCCCACTTTACCGCAAGACGCGCCAGCCGTCTGAAGAATTCATTCCACTACCTGGAAATTGGCTCGAAACCCGCATGGATACTGGGTTTAGCCGAAAAACAACAAGCCGCCGCCGGGCTGGACGGCGGCTTTTCCGGACTAGCGCAGCATGCCGGCGGCAGCGGTCTGATGCGTGGCCTCGTCGATCAGAATGAAAGCGCCCGTGGCGGGGGCATCGGCATAGCGATCGACCGCCAGGGCTTCGCGCGTGACCAATGTGACGCGGCCGATTTCATTCATCGCAAGCGTGCTGTTCTGGTTGGCGACTTCCTGCAGTTCGTGAATGTCGCGTTGCGAGAGCACGTCGCGGATTTTTGCCGATGTCAGCCGCGTGCCATGCTTGAGCAAGTACTTGCGTGCCGGATTCAATGCCTGCGTATCCAGCCAGCACAACTCAGCCTCGAACTCGCGGCCTACCCGCGCAGGCGCCGCAACATGCGACAGCACATCGCCGCGCGATACATCCACGTCGCGGTCCAGGACCACGGTCACCGAATCGCCCGCCGTCGCCGCTTCTACCGCAACGTCGAAGGCCAGCACCTGCTGCACGCGCGCGGAAACGCCGGAAGGCTGCACCAATATCTCGTCGCCCGGCCGCAGTACCCCGCTGGCCACCCGGCCCGCATAACCGCGGAAGTCGTCGGCACTGTCACCGCCATGACGGGCCACCCACTGCACCGGAAAGCGCAAGGGCTGGGCCGAGGCGTCGTCGGTCAGCCCCAGTTGCTCCAGCAGCCGGAGCAGTGGCGGGCCGTCATACCAGGGTGTCCTGGTCGACGCATTGACCACGTTGTCGCCTTCCAGCGCAGACAGCGGCAGCACATGGAAATGCGCGATATCCAGGCGCCGCGCCAGGTCCGCATAAGCGTCGCGGATCCGTTCGTACACGGCGCGGTCCCAATCGACCAGATCCATCTTGTTGATCGCCACCACGATATGGCGTATGCCCAGCAGGCGGGCGATGGTGCTGTGCCGCTTGGTCTGCGGCAGCAGCTTGCCGTCGGCGGCGCGCGTGGCGTCGATCAGGATGATGGCGGCGTCGGCGGTCGAGGCGCCGGTGACCATATTGCGCGTGTACTGCTCATGCCCGGGCGCATCGGCCACGATGAACTTGCGCAGCGGCGTCGAGAAATACCGGTAGGCCACGTCGATGGTGATGCCCTGCTCGCGCTCGGCCTCCAGGCCATCGGTCAACAGCGCGAAATCGATGCCATCGCCAGCCACCCGCTTGTATTTGGCGCGCGAGATCGCGTCCAGCTGGTCGGCGAACACGCCCTTGCTGTCATAGAGCAGGCGTCCGATCAGGGTGGACTTGCCGTCGTCGACCGAGCCGGCCGTGATCAGGCGCAGCACGCCGTTGTCGGCGCCCGAAAGAAAAGAATCGTTCACAGCGTTCATGGAAAAAGTCCGATGGTCTATCAGTTCAGAAGTAGCCTTCCTTCTTGCGGCGCTCCATCGAGGCCTCGGAAGTCTGGTCGTCCATGCGCGTGGCACCGCGCTCGGTAATGTCGGTGATGGCGGTTTCGGCAATGATGGCTACCGGGTCGGCTGCATCCGAGGCCACCGGGCAGGTGCAGGAAATATCGCCCACCGTGCGAAAGCGCACCGCCAGGTTCTCGACCAATTCGCCATCCTGGGGCGGGGTCAGCGGCGTCACCGGCACCAGCAGGCCCCGGCGGCGCACTACCTCGCGCCGGTGGCTGTAGTAAATGGACGGCAGGGCCAGTTGCTCACGCTGGATGTACTGCCATACATCGAGCTCGGTCCAGTTGGAAATGGGAAACACACGCATGTTCTCGCCCTTGTGCACCCGGGTGTTGAACAGGTTCCACAGTTCGGGGCGTTGCGCTTTCGGGTCCCATTGGCCGAACTCGTCCCGAAACGAGAAAATGCGTTCTTTGGCGCGCGCCTTCTCTTCGTCGCGGCGCGCCCCGCCTATGCAGGCATCGAAGCCGAACTCTTCAATGGCTTCCAGCAGCGTGACGGCCTGGGCGGCATTGCGTGAATCGTTCTCGCGGCGCAGCACCACGCTGCCGCGCCGGATCGAGTCTTCCACGCTGCGCACCAACAAGGTCTCGCCCATTTCTGCGACACGCCGGTCGCGGAAAGCGATCACCTCGTCGAAGTTGTGGCCCGTATCGATATGCATCAGCGGAAACGGGAAGCGGTCGGGGCGGAAGGCCTTTTCGGCCAGGCGCAGCAGCACGACCGAATCCTTGCCGCCCGAGAACAGCAATACGGGCCTGGCGCATTCGGCGGCCACTTCGCGCAAAATGTAGATGGCTTCAGACTCCAGCCAATCCAGGTGGCTGCGATTGACGACGACAGACATGATGTTCCTTTACACAGAAGTCGATTTCGCCGGCGCGGCGGCCACGGCGATGATGCGGTTGCCGGCATGCAGGCCGCATTCTTTGGAATCGGACGATTCCCACCACCAGCGCCCCGCCCGGACGTCTTCGCCAGGCCGGATGGCACGTGTACAGGGTTCGCAACCGATCGAAGGGTAGCCCTGGTCATGCAGGGGGTTGTAGGGGATATCCAGCGCGCGGATGGCCTGCCAGACGTCTTCCTCGCTCCAGGTGGCCAGCGGGTTGTACTTGTAGAGTCCGAACACGGGATCTTGCTCGGCCTCGGGCAATTCGCCGCGCGTGGCGGCCTGGCCGCGGCGCTGCCCCGTGATCCAGGCGCCCCGCCCGGCCAAGGCGCGCTTCAGGGGCTCGACCTTGCGGATCTGGCAGCAGGCCTTGCGCAGCTCGACGCTTTCATAGAATGCATGCGCGCCGTGCGCTTGCACGTAGGCCCGCACGGCGTCGGGATCCGGCCGATGCACCGTAATGCCGCGTCCATAGCGTGCCTGCACGATATCCAGCATGCCCAGCGTTTCGGCATGCAGGCGGCCGGTATCCAATGTGAAAACTTCCAGGTCGACCGCGCCGTCGTAGATGGCGTGGGTCAGCACCATGTCTTCGGCGGCCAGCGACGAGGCCAGCGCGGCGTCGGGATATTGGCGCGCGATTTCGGTCAGGCGAGCTTGCAGCGTGCGCCACCGCGTGGCGAGGGCGGGATCCAGGGTGGTTTCGAGTGTGCTCATGGCTGTGCGGCAAAAACGCGGGCGCGGCGTGGCCGTGCCAGCAGGCTTTCGCCTTCCTTCAAGTCAAGTTCGCGATACAGGTGCTCGGGCACCTGGGCTTCGATGATGGCCTGCATGTCCTTGCGCTCGAGTTCCAGATACGCGCTGGGCCCCGCCAGGTAGGCATGGTTGAGGCGCACCGGGATGCCCTGCCCCAGGCCGTTGTCGCGCGCCAGGTCGATTTCGTGCGGCCGCACGTAGGCAATAGCCTGCTGGCGCTCGGCCTGGTTCAGCCCCGGGGCCGGCAACTCGACGCCGTGCGCATGCCAGACACCGTGGCTGGCATGTCCGCTCAACTGATTCACATCCCCCAGGAACCCGTACACGAACGGCGTGGCCGGATGTTCCCAGACCTCGCGCGGGGTGCCTACCTGCTCGATGCGGCCGGCATTCATCAAGACCACCCGGTCGGCCACTTCCAGGGCTTCTTCCTGGTCGTGGGTGACGAACACACTGGCCACGTGCAGTTCGTCGTGCAGGCGACGCAGCCAGCGGCGCAGCTCTTTGCGCACCTTGGCATCCAATGCGCCGAACGGCTCGTCCAGCAAAAGCACCCGTGGCTCGACCGCCAGGGCGCGCGCCAGCGCAATACGCTGCCGCTGGCCGCCCGACAACTGCGCCGGATAGCGGTCGGCCAGCCAGTCCAATTGCACCAGGCTCAGCAGCTCGTGCACTTTCTCGCGGATCCGCGCCTCGGCCGGACGCGCAGAGCGGGGCTTGACCCGCAACCCGAACGCCACGTTCTCGAACACCGTCATGTGCTTGAACAAGGCGTAGTGCTGGAATACGAACCCCACTTGCCGCTGCCGCACATCGACGCGGGTGGCGTCCTCTCCGGCGAACAGCACACTGCCGTTATCGGCGGTTTCCAGCCCCGCGATAATGCGCAGCAGCGTGGTCTTGCCGCAGCCCGAAGGGCCCAGCAAGGCCACCAGTTCACCGGTCTCGATGTGCAGCGACACATCATCCAGCGCGCGGAAATCGCCGAAGCGGCGCGACAGGTTCTTGACTTCGATACTCATGCAGGGCACTCCATCATGCAGCCGCCGGCTGGGGGGCTGTGGCAGGCGCAGCGGGTGCGACGGCGCGCTCCAGCGGCGCACCCGCCTCGTCGGGCCGCGCGCTGCGCCATTCGATCAGGTTCTTGATCACCAGCGTCACCAACGCCAGCAAGGCCAGTAGCGACGCCACCGCGAAAGCGGCCGAAAACTGGTATTCGTTGTAAAGAATCTCGACATGCAGGGTCATGGTGTTGGTCAGCCCGCGCACATGCCCGGACACCACCGACACCGCGCCGAATTCCCCCATGGCGCGCGCATTGCACAAGATGGCGCCATACAACAGGCCCCACTTGATATTGGGCAGCGTCACGCGCCAGAAGATCTGCCAGCCGCTGGCGCCCAGCGTCAGCGCGGCCTGCTCTTCCTCGCTGCCCTGGGCCTGCATCAGGGGAATCAACTCGCGGGCAATGAACGGAAACGTGACAAACAGCGTGGCCA
>DASPIV010000503.1:0-2952 GCA_035628955.1 Bordetella sp. | reverse complement strand
AACTGCTGCTCTGAGCCACCCAGGCCCCATCCACAGTACGGGGCCGTACCCTGCAAGGAAAAAGTGCCATGCCTATTGCGTCGACCGACGATGGTGTCAACCTGCACTATGAAAGCGTGGGCGCGGGGAGTCCGATGGTGTTCGTGCACGAATTCGCCGGCGACCATCGCAGTTGGGAACCCCAGTTGCGCGCCTGCGCGCGGCGCCACCTATGCGTAACCTACGCGGCGCGCGGCTACCCGCCATCGGACGTGCCGGCCGACCCTGCCGCTTATTCCCAGCGCCGGGCCGTATCCGACCTGGCCGCGGTCATGGACGCCGCGGGTATCGACCGTGCGCATATCGTGGGCCTGTCGATGGGGGCCTTCAATGCCCTGCACTTCGGGCTGGCCCACCCCGCCCGCGCGCGCTCATTGACAATAGCCGGAGCCGGCTACGGCGCAATGGCCGCCGACCGGCCCGCATTCCAGGAAGTGTCGCGCGCCGCCGCCGACCAGTTCCAGCAACGGGGCAGTGCCGTCTACGGCCCCATCTACGCAGAAAGCGCCGCCCGTGTGCAGTATCAGAACAAAGACCCGCGCGGCTGGCGCGAATTCGCCTCGGCACTGGCCGCGCACGATGCCCTGGGCTCGGCACTGACTCTGCGCGGCGTGCAGGCGCAGCGGCCGGCGCTGGACACCATGGCCGACGCCTTGCGCACCATGCCGGTACCCGCCCTGATCGTTGCGGGCGACGAAGACGACCACAGCCTGATGGCCTCGCTATTCCTGAAACGCACCCTGCCGGTCAGCGGCCTGCTGGTGCTGCCCCGGACCGGGCACACCATCAACCTGGAAGAGCCGGACGCGTTCAACCGCGCGGTGCTGGATTTTATTGCCCAGGTCGAGAGCGGCCGCTGGACGGCCCGGGATGCCCGCGCGACGGGTGACGCAATGAAGCTCAGGTAGCGGGCGCTACGCGGCCACGACTTCCGCCTGGCGGGCCTGTTCCTGGGCGGCCAGCACTTGCTCTTGCGGCAAGGACTCGAACACCGCGATCGATTCCACGTGGCCAGTATGCGGAAACATGTTGATGACGCCCGCACTCTTCAAGGCATACCCACCCTCGTGCACCATGATGGCTGCATCGCGCGCCAGCGTGGCGGGATTACAGGACACATACACGATGCGGCGCGGCCGTTCGTGCGGCGCCAGCAAGGCCAGCGCCTGCGCGACCGCATGCGCGCCTTCGCGCGGCGGGTCGATCAGCATGCGCTCGAAATAGCCCAGGCCGCGCAGCCAATCGACGTCGATCTCGAAGAGGTTCAGTGTGGCGAAGCTGGTACGTGCGGCCAGGCCGTGGCGTTCGGCCGCGGCCAGGGCCCGGTCGGTCAGGGCCTTGCTGCCTTCGACGCCGACCGCCATGCGAGCACGCGTGGCCAGCGGCAAGGTGAAATTGCCGAGCCCGCAGAACAAATCGGCCACGCGATCGTCGGGCTGCACATCCAGCAGCATCAATGCGCGCGATACCATCGACCGGTTGATGGCATGGTTGACCTGGGTGAAGTCGGTGGGCCGGTAAGGCATGCGCAGGCCGAATTCGGGCATGGTGTAGGACAAGGTGTCCGCGTGCCCCGGTTCGAGCGGATGCACGGTATCGGGCCCCTTGGGCTGCAACCACCACTGCACATCGTACTGGCCGGCAAACTGCCGCAGCACGGCCAGGTCGCCGTCGGTCAGGGGCTCGAGATGGCGCAGCACCAACACCGTGGTGTTCTCGCCCAGCGCGACCTCGATCTGCGGCATGCGGCCGGGCGCCGACATCGATGCGATCATGGCGCGCAGCGGCATCAGCATGCGGCTGACGTGCGGCGGCAGCACATGGCATTCGCGCATGTCGGCCACGTAGCTGCTCTTGCGCTCGTGGAACCCCACCAGCACTCCGCCCTTCTTGGGCACCACGCGTACCGACAGGCGCGCCCGATAGCGATAGCCCCAGGTGGGGCCATGCAGCGGCGGCAACATGCGCTGCGGCCGCAGCTTGCCCACATGCCAGAACGTGTCTTCCAGCGCGCGCTGCTTGATCGCCACCTGGGCGCTGGGTTCCAGGTGCTGCATCGCACAGCCGCCGCATACACCGAAGTGCGGGCAACGCGGCGTCACCCGCAAGACCGACGGCCGCAGGATTTCTTCTACGCGGGCAATCTCGTACGACGGCTTGCGCCGCACCGTCTGCGCGGTGACGCGCTCGGTGGGCAGCGCGCCCTCGACGAACACGACCTTGCCATCCCGGCGGGCGATTCCCCGCGCTTCGAGGTCCAGGGACTCGATATTCAGTACTTCGGCCATCTCTTGTGCAATCCAGGCTGATCCAAGCAACCGGGCATTGTAAAAGAGGAAGCCGAAGCTTGCCTGACCGGCCGGTGGGCCCGCCTAGAACGACCTGGCCACCGAGAACACGGCGCCCAGCCGGCCTGACGGATGGCCGTTCTTGGTGGGCAGCCAGTTGTCCTCGCTGGCCCCCACGGCGGCCAGGCCCAGCACCCAGCCATTCAAGTCCTTGGTGACGCCCAGTTTGTAGTCCACGTAATGGCCGATGGAATCGCCGTTCATGTCGACCTGCTGCTTGAGTTTCTGATAGCCCACGTGAGCCACCAGCCCCCAGCCATCGCCCAGGTCGAAATTGGCGGTGCCATCCAGGTACCAGGTGCCCTTGCTGTCGGGGGTGCTGAAGAAATCGCTGGGCGTATACGAGTACTTCAATGAATAGTTTTCGTAGCTCAGGCCCACATACAGGTCGGTGTTGTTGTAATTGCCCCCCTTGGGTGAGGACGAGCCGGGATAGTAGTAGTACAGGGCGCCGACATCCATGCCCACGCCATGGCCCAGGTCGCCTTTCCAGCCGCCGTAGAAATCCATTTCCAGATTGCCGTCGGGAAAGACGTAATCGGATACGTTCGAGTTCCAGTTGCCC
>DASPIV010000502.1:0-2448 GCA_035628955.1 Bordetella sp. | reverse complement strand
GGCCTGACGCCGCCGGTCGCCATACTGCTGTTCATCACCGCCAGCATCGAGAAAATACCGTTCTCACAGGGCGTCAGGGCGATATGGCCGTTCCTGGCCGTCATGCTGCTGGCGATGTTCCTGGTCATGCTGGTCCCCGGCATCGCCACCCTGGTGCCGTCCAAAGTGCTGGGCGCGCCCTGATCGGCACGGATGCAACATGGGCGCATCGGTATTCTGCAGGTGCCAGGCTCCCGTCAAGGTGCCTGACATCTGGCGGCCTGATGAATACCTCAGCTTCCGCGTACGACTTCGCCCGAGATCTGTACTTTCTTTACCTCGGACACGTACATCACGATCAGCGATACCCAGACCACGCCATAGAGCAGCATGAAACAGCTGGACCGGATCTGCAGCAGGTCGGCCATGGCCCCGAACATCAGCGGCAGCAGGAATCCACCCAGCCCGCCGGCCAGGCCCACGATGCCGGTCACGACCCCCATGTTGTCGGGGAAATCATCGGCCACGTACTTGAAGGTGGATGCCATGCCGAAGGCGAACATGGCGCCCAGCACGAACAGCAGCAGCGTGAACAGCCAGATCGGCAGGTAGATGTGGAAGGCCTCGGGCCCGTGCAGCGTCTGCACCGTGAGCATCGTGTTGGGGTATGACAAGATGAACAGGCAAACCCATGCCACCCACAGGCACCACCAGGTCATCTTGTGCGCGCCGTAGCGGTCGGCCAGACCGCCGCCCACGGCGCGCAGCACCGCGCCCGGCAACGAAAAGCCGGCTGCCAGTGCCGATGCGGCCACCAGGGTCAAGCCATATTCGGCCTGGAAATATTGGGGAATCCACAGCGACAGGGCCGTGAAACCGCCGAAGGTAATCGAGTAGTACTGGCAGTAGCGCCACACCCGCGGGTCTTTCAGCACCTTGAACTGGTCGGCCAGCTTGCCGCCGGTTTTGCCGGCCCCCGGATCGGGCGCCGCCACGAACCAGAACACCACCGCCGTCGCCAGCAAGGCCACCGCATAGATCTTGGGTACCATCCGCCAACCGTAGCTCTCCAGCAAGATCGGCGTAATGAACAGGTTGACCGCCGCCCCCACCGTGCCGGCGCCAAAGAACCCCATGGCGAAACCCTTGCGTTCGGCAGAGAAAAATCGCGACACATACGGTGTACCCACGGCGAACGAAGCCCCCACCAGCCCCAGGAACAGGCCAATCAGCAGGAACTGCCACAGCTCTTGCGCAAAGCTGACCAGGTACACCGGAATCGCGCAGCCCGCCAACAGCGCCGTCATCATGACGCGCCCGCCGTAGCGGTCGGTCCAGAGCCCCAGCGGCAGGCGGAAGATGGCGCCCGTCAATACCGGGGTGGAAGTCAGCAGGCCGAACTGGAAGGCATTGAGCCCCAGTTCCTGGCGGATGCGGATACCCAGCACCCCGAACATCATCCACACCACGAAACACACCATGAAGGCAAACGTGCTGCTGTACAACACCGCGTAGGCCCTGGGGCGGTTATCGCTCATGGTGCTCTCCCTGTTCGAGGCAATGGAATCGGCTTACTGCAGCAAAGGCGAATCGGCGCCAGGCATGTCCAGGCCTTCTATGCGGGCCTGCCCCACCAGCCACTGCAGATATTGATGCGTGGCGCGGCGCTCGGAAGCCTGCGCCAGCCAGGCGGCGATGCGCGCATGCACGGCGTCGAAATCCATCAGCGTGCCGTCCACCTTGCGGCCGGTGCGCACGATGTGAAAACCGTGGCGCGTCTGTACCAGGTGGCCCAGCAATGTGTGCGCCGGCATGGCGAACACGGCCTGCTCGAACTCCGGCAGGGTTTCGCCGCGCCCCACGTCGCCCAGTCGCCCGCCTTCCTGGGCCGACATGCAATTGGAATACTGGCGCGCGTAGTCGGCGAAGGCCTCGGGCGCCGCGCGATGCACCTCTTGCAGCACTTCGCCCGCGCGCGCCCGCAGGCGTTGCGGGTCGACGCGCGGCGTCAGCTGGAACAGGATGTGCCACACCTCGACCAGGGCACCGCTCATGAACTGGCCCGGGTGCTGTCCGTAGTAGCGGCGGCAGGCATCCAGGTCGGCCACCGGCGTGCGCACTTCGGCGGCCAGCACGGCGCGCACCGACGCCTCGTCGTCGGACTGGGCCACGCCCAGCGTGCGGGCCCGTTGCAGCAACAGTTCGCGCAGCACCAGCTCATGGCTGGCGCTTTGGGCAGGATCGGGTTCGTGCTGGTGGCGGGCAAGTTCGCCCTGCAGCCGGTTGTCGTCGATGGTGATGCCGTTTACCGAAATCATGTTTCCCCCGGGATCAGCGCGAGCGCACCAGTTGCCAGGCGCGGGTCAGATAAGCCAGCGTAGCGAAGCCGCTCCAGACGTGCACCAGGCGGGTGAACGGAAAAATCAGGAACAAGGTCATGCCCAGCACCATGTGCCACTGGTAAACCCA
>DASPIV010000501.1:0-2057 GCA_035628955.1 Bordetella sp. | reverse complement strand
ACCGGCACCAGGAAGGTGACGCTGACCGCCGCGGTGGGCCCCACGTTGGCAATCAGCCGGAAGAACACGATGTAGGCCGTTCCGGTACATACCAGCGCCAGGGCAATGGTCGCGCTCCAGGCCTGCCACGACACCGGCTGGGCCGGCCAGGTGGCGATGGCAAGGGGCGCCAGCACCAGCGAGGCGGCCACCATGCTGCCCGTGGCATTGGACAGCGGGTCGACGTCGCTCAGGAAGCGTTTGGTCCAGTTGGCGGCAATGCCGTAGAACAGCGGGGCCGATACCGCCGCCAGCACCGCCGGGCCATGGCCGCCGGCACCGAAGTCCAGCTTGTCCCAGACCAGCACCACAATGCCCAGCAGCGCAATGGCCAAGCCCAGGGCGCGGGTCCAGGGCAGGCGGTCTTTCAGCCACAGCCAGCCTATGACGGCGCCCCAGACCGGCGTGACGGCATTGGCCACCGACATGAAGCCCGCGCCCAGCGACTGCGCCGCGTAGGCATACAGCAGGAAGGGAATGGCGGAATTCAGGGCGCCCACCACCAGGATCGCCTTCCAGCGGCGCGCGATCAGAGGCACCTTGCCGCGCAAGGCGGCCAGCGGCAGCAGGGTCAGCGCGGCCAGGCCGACGCGCAGTTCCATCAGCGGGCCGGGACCGAATTCGGGTACTGCGATGCGCATGAACAGGAACGATCCCCCCCATACTGCCGCCAGCAGCAGCAGGTCCCGCAGGTCGCGATGGCGCATGAATGCAATGTCCGGTCAGGATTTGCGCCGGTCGGCGGCGCGGGTCAGGATGTTCTTCATTTTGACGCGATGCGCCAGGTAGGCGCTGCCCAGGGCCAGCAGGGCGCAGATCACCAGGCCGATGCGCACGCCGTCGAGCACCGAACTGCGGCTGATGACGATGCCGACCAGCGCGGTACCGGCCGCGCTGCCGATGGCGCGCGTGGTTTGCACCAGGGCCGAGGCCACGCCCACGTCGTGGCGCTCGCTGAGCATTTGCATGAACAGCGTCAGGTTGGGCAACAGGAAGCCCAGGGCGCAGCCGTTGACGAAAAACGCCGCCAGGATCCAGGCCGTGGACGTGTCGGCCCCGAATGCCAGCACCATCAGCGACCCCACTGCCAACAGGCAGCCGCCGAATACCATCAGGCGCTGCGGCTCGTTTTGCTTGGGGAACAGGTAGCCGTTGACGATGCTGCCGATAGGAATGGCGGCCACCAGCGGCGTCAGCAGCAGCCCGGCCTGGCTGGGCGTATAGCCCATTTCTGTTTGCAGCAGCAGCGGGCTGTAGAAGATAAGGACGAACATCACCGCGCCCACCGCCAGCGCCGCCAGGTTGAGCAGCTGGGGCTCGCGCCGGGCAATGACGCGCAGCGGGAATATGGGCGAAGATACGCGCCGCTCGTAGGGCAGCAGCAGGGCGATGGCGGCCACTCCGGCCAGGGCCAGGGCCAGGGCCAGTACGGGATGCGCGTGCGCGCCGGGGGCAAAAGCCAGTTCCATGGCGGCCAGCGGCGCGCTGACGGCGATGACCAGCAGCAAGCTGCCCAGCCAGTCGACCCGCTGCCGGCCCTGTGCGGCATGCAGCGGCCGGATGCGCGGGAAGTAGCGCGCCAGCAGGAACAGCGCCACCACCGCGGCGATGGGCGATATGAAAAAAGCCGCGCGCCAGCCCAGTGCCTGGGTGGCCGCGCCGCCCAGCAGGGGACCCACGCCGCTGGCCATGGCGAAGGCCGCCGATACCAGCGCCAGCCAGCGCACGCGCTCTTTGGCGTCGGGAAACAGGTCGGCCGGCGCGGCGAAAGCGGTGGCGATCATCATGCCTCCGCCTATTCCCTGCAGCGTCCGGAAGGCGATGAGCTGTTGCATGGACTGCGCCAGGCCGCAGGCGATCGAGCCCAGCGCGATGATGGACACCGACAGCAGCATCAGCGGCTTGCGTCCGAACAAGTCGCCCAGGCGGCCGAAGATCAAGATGGAGGCGGCGGTGGCCAGCAGATAGCCGGTGCCCACCCAGGCGTACAGGGCCATGCCGTTGAGCGCGGTCGCTAC
>DASPIV010000500.1:0-18179 GCA_035628955.1 Bordetella sp. | reverse complement strand
GCGGCCAGCGGGTCGTCGGCCGGCGAAAGTACGCGGCGGCCGCTGGCCAGTTGCTCTTGAAGGCGAGACAGGGTGGCTTCCTGCTTCAGGATGCCGTTCAGGCCATTCTGGTAAATCAGCGAGGTGCTCAGGCGCATCGGTAAGGTTCCAAATCCGTGTCAATCGGCATCGATCAGCGCAGGCCCAGCAAGGTGTCGAACACCGTGCTCGCCACGTCCAGGATCTTGGCGCTGGCCTGGTACTGCTCTTGGTAGATCGTCAGGTTGACGTATTCTTCGTTGAGGTTGACGCCCGATACCGACAGATGGGCCGAGGTCTGCTGCGTGATCAGGTTGGCTTGGGCCGTGGCGGCCGTCTTGATCTGCTGGGTCTGCACACCTACGTTGTTGATCAGCTGCGAGAATTGCCCGCTCAGGCTCAGGGTGCCGCCGCCCAGCACTTTTTCTGTTTGCAGCTTGGCCAGCAGCAGCCCGTTGGCGCCGTTGGTGGTGCCGCCGCCGGCATCGGCCAAGGCGATCTTGGCCGGATCGGTGATCAACATTTTCAGGTCGCGCGCGGCATCGCGAGCCGGCTGCAGCGTCCAGCTGTCGCCTGCCATGGGCGTGCCGCCCAGGCTCAGCGACAGACCGTCGAATTCGATCGTGGGCGGCACGCCGGCAGGCGTCAGCGCCTGAGTGGTGCCGTCCGAACGCCGGGTCACCCGATACTGGGATCCGTCGTAGCTGATGTCGTACGTGGTCGCATGCACCGCGCCCGCATCGGTGAATTCGGCGGTCAGCGAACCATTGCCGGCATTGCCGACGGTGGGAATGCCCGCCGGCTGGCCCAGCCCGAACATGGCCTCGCCCGGCTCGCCGTTCAGGTCCAGGCCAGCCGTGTGCTGCGCGTTGAACGCCAGCGCCAGCCCAATGGCGAGTTGGCCCAACTGGTCCTGCACCGCGTCCAGCGATTCACTGCGGAACTTGAGGAAGCCGGCCAGCTGGCCCCCGCTGACCTCGGTGTCTGCCAACTCGACCTTGACGGTCGAACCGGAGCCCGCCGGCAACGAATAGGCCAGCGCCATGCGGGTGGGGTCGCTGGCTGACTGAACCGCGGCCAGCGAGTACACCGTAGTGCCGGACAGCAGCGTCTGGCCGCTTTGCAGCGTGATATTCAGGCTGTTGCCCTGCTCGTAATAGCGGATCCCGACCAGTTGGTTCAGTTCCGACAGCGCCAGGTCGCGCTGGTCCAGCAGGTCGTTGGGCGCATGGCCGGACTTGCCCTGCGCCACCACGATCTGCTGGTTCAGCTCGTTGATGCGTTCCAGATAGCTGTTGACCTGGTCCACCGTGGTGGAAATCTGGGTATTGGCGCCCTCGCGCAGGTTCTGCAACTCGCGATATGCAGTATTAACCTGGGACACCAGCGAATTCGTCTTGCCGATGATGTCCTGGCGTACCGCGGGGTCGGCCGAGCTGCTGGCACCGGCGTTCAGGCTGGCAAAGAACCCTTCCAGCGCCGGAGTGATACCTACCGTGCGATCGGCGAAAAGGTTGTTGATCTGGGAAATCTGGTCGTAATGAGTACCAAGTTGGGCGCCCGTGCCTTGCGCGCCCACCATCTGGCGGTACAGGAAGCTGTCGTACTGGCGCTTGACCGTGTCGATCTGCACGCCGCGTCCGAAGTAGCCCTGGCCGGTGGCGGCGGCGCCAGCGGTGGAGGTGGCAAGTCGCTGTCGGCTGTAGCCCGCGTTGGCTGCGTTATTGATGTTGTGGCTGGTGACTTCCATCCCCGCCTGGGATGCACTCAGTCCGCTCAGCGCCAGGTTATACAGATTCATGCTGCCGATATCCCGTAGAAAACCGCATCCGGTTTAGATGCCGTTTTAACGGCAGGCACCTGCGCGAATTTAGCGTCCACCCGAAAAATCCATGTCGCCGGCGTCACGGAATTGCTCCATCACCGCGATGAGCTTGTCGGCGTAAGCCGGATCGGTGGCGTAGCCGGCCGCCTGGATGCGCCGGGCCGCCTCGATCTCGT
This sequence comes from Bordetella sp., assembly GCA_035628955.1. GTDB lineage: Bacteria > Pseudomonadota > Gammaproteobacteria > Burkholderiales > Burkholderiaceae_B > Bordetella_A. The sequence continues at coordinate 16,160 of DASPIV010000500.1, read as the reverse complement.
TGCGCGCCTGCAAGACCGGCTCATAGCGCGGGCTGCCGCCGATCAGGCGCGCATAATCGGCAAACGACTCTTCATAGGAGCTGTAGGCGCGGAAAGGCTGCACGACCTTGCGCGCCACGCCATCTTCGTACTCGGTAGTCAGCACATTGACCACCTTCCCGTTCCAGCTGGAACCGGCCTTGATGCCAAACAGGTTGTAGCTGGTGCTGCCGTTGCCATACTTCAGTTCGCTATTGCCCCAGCCCGATTCCAGGGCGGCCTGGCCCAGGATCAATCGCGCCGGCACCCCCGTCTGGCGGGCCGCTTCCTGTGCGGCATTGGCCATACGCGATACGAAATCCACCACATGCGCCGGCGCTCCCTCGGCGGCTGCCAGGGCCCGGCTGCGCGGCCGGTTGTTGCGCAGCACATCCAGCAGCGCGGTCACCTGGCCCGGCGTGCCACCCACTTGCGCAGCCCCGTCGAGGGCCGCATCGGGCACCCCTGCCGGCCTGTCTTGCTGCATCTGCCGCAGCATTGCGTGCGCCAACCCCACCCCTGGCTGAGACAACTGCAGTGCCAACTGTTCGTCGGCCATGGACTGCATCATCTGCGCTTGCTGCGAGTCGAACAAGCCGCTCCGGGACGTGGCTTCGCGCATGCGCTTGAGCATCATCTGCAGGAACAGCGCCTCGACCTGCGTGGCCACTTTCTTCTGCGCCGCGGCGTCGCCTGGCTGGGCCCGGACCCCGCGCTTCAGGTCGGCCAGGCGTCCCAGGTCGAATACCGATTGTTGCGATCCCGGCCGTGGCGTATAGCTGACAAAGGCCATCTAGATAATCTCGAGATCGGCCCGCAGGGCACCGGCGGATTTCATGGCTTGCAGGATGGCCAGCAGGTCTTGCGGCGTGGCACCCAGCGCGTTCAGCGCCTTGACGACGTCGGCCAGATTGGCGCTGGTGCGTACCCGGTGCATGACTCCGTCTTCCTGGCGGACCTCGATCTGGGTATTGGGCACCACCACGGTCTGCCCGCCGCCAAATGGCGTGTCGGGCTGCGACACCAGCGCCTGCTGGTTGATGATGACCGACAGGTTGCCATGGGCCACCGCCGCCTCGTCGATCATGACCGTCTGGTTCATCACGACCGACCCGGTGCGGGCATTGATGATGACCTTGGCCGTGGCCGGCGCCCGCCGTACCTGCAGGTTCTCGACCTGGGCCAGGAATGCCGCCTGGGCCGGGGCATCCAGCGGAGCGCGAAGTTGCACTACCCGGCCGTCCACCGCCTGCGCGGTGCCGGCGCCGAACTGGCGATTCAGCGCGGCCACCACGTTCTGGGTGGTACCGAAGTCGGTGACATCCATTTCCAGGTATATGTGGCCGTCATGCGCGAAAGAGGTCGGCACCCCACGTTCGACAATGGCGCCACCATTGATGCGCCCGCCATTGAGCTGATTGATCTGCACACTGGACCCGCCCGCCGATGCACCGGCCCCGCCCACCAGGATATTGCCCTGGGCGATGGCATACACCTGGCTGTCGGCGCCCTTGAGCGGCGTCATCAACAGCGTGCCGCCGCGCAGGCTCTTGGCGTTGCCCATCGACGACACCACCACGTCCAGCCGCTGGCCGGGCCGGGCAAAGGCCGGCAACGTGGCCGTCACCATCACGGCTGCCACGTTCTTGAGCTGCATGTTGCTGCCGGGCGGCACCGTGATGCCCAACTGCGACAGCATGTTGGTCAGGCTCTGCTGCGTGAACGGCGTCTGGCGCACCTGGTCGCCGCTACCGTCCAGGCCCACCACCAGGCCATAGCCGATCAGTGGATTACCGCGCACGCCCTGGATAGACGCCAGGTCTTTGATACGTTCGGCCTGCGCGGCATGGCCCACGACAAACAGGGCCAGGACCACGGCGCGGACCAGCCAGCGGGGCAAGACGAACAACGGATGCGGAAGGCTCATGGTCAAAATGGCGAAGCGATCAGGAAAAAGCGCTGCAGCCAGCCCATGGTTTGCACTTCGTCCATGACGCCCTTGCTGCGGTATTCGATACGCGCATCGGCTACCTGGGTCGAAGACACCGAGTTCGCGCCGGTGATAGAGCGCGGATCGACCACCCCGGCAAAGCGCACATACTCGCTGCCGCGGTTGATGGCGATCTGTTTCTCGCCCGCCACTTGCAGATTGCCGTTGGGCAACACGCCGATCACGGTAGTGGTAATGGTGCCGGTAAACGTATTGTTGGCGCTGGAATCGCCCTTGCCCGAGGCTTTGTTAGAGCCCGATATATCGGTGTCCAGTTTGGCGTTGGCCCAACTGTCCATGAAGCCCGGCGCGGCGGCCACGCCCAGGCCGGCATTGCCGCTGCGGTCAGTGTTGGTGGCCACGTTCTTGGCCGCGTTGGTGCGCTCGTTCAGCACGATGGTCACGATATCGCCCACGTTGCGCGGCCGGCGGTCTTCGAACAGCGGATAATTGCCGTAGACGCGCGGCTGGTAGATAGAGCCATTGGGCTGGGCCGCCGGCATGGGCGGCGGTGGCGGCGCCGCCGTCACCGGGCCGGTCACGATGGGCTCGGGCGCAATCATGGCACAGCCGGCCAGAGCCAGCACCATGACGGCCGCGAACGGCAGGCGCAGCACAGTCATCGGCATCACAGTTGCGTCAGGCGGGCCAGCATTTCGTCCGAGGTCTTTACAGCCTTGCTGTTCATCTCATACGCGCGCTGCGTAGTGATCATGTTGACCAGCTCTTCGGCCACATTCACGTTCGAGGTCTCGACATACTGCTGCAGCACGGTCCCTGCCCCGTCCAGCCCCGGCTGCAGGATATTGGCCGGCCCGGACGAATCCGTTTCCAGGTACAGGTTCTCGCCCACGCTTTGCAGGCCGGGCGGGTTGATGAAGGTAGCCAACTGCAGCTGGCCGATCTGCACATTCAACCCGGCGGCGCCCGGCTGCGTCACCGACACCGTGCCGTCCTTGCCTATGGTCAGCGACAACGCATTGTCGGGCACGTTGATGGGCGGCTGGATCACATAGCCACCGGCGGTGGTCAGTTGGCCGTTCTGGTCCACCTGCAAGGTTCCGTCGCGCGTGTACGCCTGGGTACCGTCGGGCAGGTCCACTTGCAGGAAACCCTTGCCGTCGATGGCAATGTCGAGTTCGCTGCCGGTGTTGTTCATATTGCCCTGGCTGAACACCCGCTCGGTCGATGCCACCCGCACGCCGGTGCCGAGTTGCAGGCCGGTGGGCAATTGGTTGGCATCGCCCACCTGGGCGCCGGGCTGGCGCAGGGTCTGGTACATCAGGTCCTGGAAGATGGCACGGCCACGCTTGAAGCCGTTGGTCTGGACGTTGGCCAGGTTGTTGGAAATGACGTCCATCGAGGTCTGTTGACCTTCCAGGCCTGTCTTGGAAATCCAGAGCGAACGCATCATGGTGAAAACTCCTGGCGCGGCCCGGCATGTGCCCGGCCTTCCGCATAAAAAAAACTGGCTAGCTCATCGACAGCAGGCCATTGGCCCGCTCGGCGTTCTTGTCCGCTTCGCTGATCACCTGCATCTGCATCTCGAAACGCCGGGCGTTCTCGATCATGCCCACCATGGCCTTGATGGGGCTGGCGTTGCTGCCTTCGAGCACGCCGGGCATGACGCGCAGCGCCGGGTCGGCGGGCAGCGGTCCGGCCGGCTGCCCGCCGGCCTGGGCCATGCGGAACATGCCGTCGTCGCCGCGCACCAGGGCGGCCTGGGGTGGATTCACCAGTTTCAGGCGTCCCAGGTTCAGGATGTTGTTGGGCGGGTCGCCCGCACCCAATGCCGTGATGGTGCCGTCGCTGGCAATCGTCAAAGTGGCTAGTTCCGGCACATCGATCACCCCGTTCTGGTCGGACAACACCGGTAGCCCTTGCGAGGTTTGCAGCAAGCCGTTGACGCCGACCTGCAGGTCGCCGGCGCGCGTATAGGCTTCGCCCTGCGGCGTCTGGATGGCCAGCCAGCCCGGCCCGGCCAGCGCCACATCCAGCGCGCGGCCAGTGGTGTCCATCGTGCCGGCCGCGAAGCTGCTGCCCGGCGTGACGGTCACGCTGGACACGCGGGTCGGCAACGAAGTGCCGTCCAGCATCGGCACCGAACGGTACATGGCGATCTGCTCGCGGAATCCCGGCGTGCTGACGTTGGCCATGTTGTTGCTCAGCACGGCCTGGTGCTCGGCGACTCGCGCCGCCCCGCTCATGGCGGTGTAGATGATTCGATCCATGACTCAGTCCCGTGGGATGCCTGGCGCCTTAGCGCATGTTCATCAGCACCTGCATGACCTCGTCCTGGGTCTTGATGGTCTGTGCGTTGGCCTGGTAGGTGCGCTGGGCCACGATCATGTTGACCAGTTCCTTGCTCATGTCCACGTTCGAGGCCTCCACCGCCTGGCCGACGACTGTCGCCAGGCCGTTGCTGCCGGGCTGGCCCAGCGTGGCCTGGCCCGAAGCGGCCGTTTCGGCCCAGGCGTTGTTGCCCACCGGTTGCAGGCCCTGCACGTTGTTGAAGTTGGCCAGCGCCAAAGTGCCGATGACCGCGGTCTCGCCATTGGTGTAGTTGGCTTGCAGGGCACCGTCCTTGCCGACCGAAATACCCGAGAACTCGCCACTGGAATAGCCGTTCTGGGTAATCTTGGGCGAGAAGTCGCTGCCATACTGGGTGACACCGTCATAGCTCATGACAATATTCAGTTCAGCAGCCGGCGAAGCCGTGCCGCCGGGCTGCTCGAACGACAGGGGCACGCTCGACGGCATGGTGGTCAGGCGCCCCGCCGAGTCGAACGCCAGCGGCGTAGCGCCGCCCCAGGCACCGGTGATGGGGTCCTTGGTGGTCGGCGCCATAGCTTCTCCATTCAAGGTGTAATACACGTCGTACACGCTCTCGTCCGTCGCCGCGTTACCTTCGCGCTTGACAAAATACTGCGTCAATTGATGCGCGTTGCCCAACGAGTCGTACACCGTGGTGGGCACCGAATCCGTATAGGTCGAAGCCAGCGTCGGGTCGAACGGCGCGGTCGCCGGATCGATGGCCTTGGCGTTGGCATCCAGGTTGGTCTGCAGGCTGGCCGTCGATGTGGCGCTGGGTGCGATGTTGCCCTGCGGCAGGCGCAGGTCCACCGGCGCCGAGCCCACCGCCCCAGCGGCGTAGCCGGTCAGGCGAAAGCCCTGCGCGTTGACCAGGTAGAAATCCTTGTCCACCAGGAACTCGCCGTTGCGCGAGTAAAACACCCCGCCGCTGGGATCTGTCAGGCGGAAGAACCCCTTGGGGCCGTCGATGGCGATATCGTACTCGCCGCCAGTCACGGTCACGTTGCCTACGGTGAAGCGCTGGTTGATGGCGCTGACCTTCACGCCCAGGCCCACGCGCGAACTGGCGTACACATCGGCAAACGAGGCCGAAGCGGACTTGAAGCCCACGGTGCCCGAGTTGGCGATGTTGTTGCCGATGACGTCCAGGTTCTGCGCCGCGGCATTCAGGCCGCTCAATCCTTGTCCGAAACCCATGTGTTATCTCGCTCGTCTGTGAGTGTCTAGTCGATTGCCGGCGGGGTATGCCGGCGTTGCTGCCGTGCACCGTCAGGTGCCCAGCACCTTGCGTACATCCAGCATGCTGATCTGGCCGGCCAGGCCCAGGTCCAGCCGCAGTCCGTCAGTGGAATACGACACGCTATTGACCTTGCCGTAGGTCAGCGTCTCGGCCTGCACCTTCTTCCCATCGGCGTCCGTGGCCAGGACATTCACGGTGTACTTGCCGTCCACCAACGCCTGTCCGCCATCGTTGGTGCCATCCCATTCCAGCGTCAGCACGCCGGTATTCTCGTCGCCGAGCTCGATCGTGCGCACCACGGCCCCGGATGCGTCCAGGATCTTGACCGTAACCTTGGCGGCATCGCCCTGCAGGTCGATGCCGAAGGGCGTGGCCACGCGCTTGGAAGGATCGCCGGCATCGGTGCCCAGCGATATTTTTTCGCCCGGAATGAGTACGCCCTTGCCTATCATGGCCACCGCATTCATCGACTGCGACACATCGATCTGGCCGCTGATGGCCAGCAAGGTGTTCTTCAGGTTGTTGATGCCTTCCACCGTCGAGATCTGCGCCAACTGCGAAGTCAGTTCGGCGTTCTCCATGGGATTGAGCGGATCCTGGTTCTTGAGCTGCGTTACCAGCAGCGTCAGGAAGCGGTCCTGCAGGCCCTGGGCCGAACTGGCGCCCGCGCCGGTCTGCGCCAGCGCCATCGCGGTGGAATCGGTGTTGTTGTGGACCGTGGTCATCCGGTGCTCCGTTCAGGGGTTACGACTGGCCGATGGTCAGCGTCTTCATCATCAACTGCTTGGCCGTATTGAGCACTTCCACGTTGGCCTGGTATGAACGCGAAGCCGCGATCATGTTCACGGTTTCAGCCACGGGATCGACGTTGGGCATGGTCACATAGCCTTGCTCGTCGGCCAGCGGATGGGCCGGGTCGTAGATACGCTTGGGCGGCGATGGGTCCTGCACCACACCGGCCACCCGCACGCCGCCGATTTCCCGGCCGTAAGGCTGGCCAGCCGGCGGATTCACCTGGAACACTACCTGGCGCGCACGGTACGGTTGGCCGTCCGGGCCCACCGCACTATCGGCGTTGGCCAGGTTGCTGGCGGACACGTTCATGCGCTGCGACTGGGCCTGCAGCGCCGAACCGGCAATATCGAAAATACTGGTCAGAGACATGGCTGTTATTCCTGGATGGCGGACATCATCGAGCGAATACGGCCCGACAACATCTGCAGGCTGCTTTGGTAATGCAGCGTGTTGTCGGCGAACTGCACGCGTTCGGCATCCATATCCACCGTATTGCCATCTGCACTGGGCTGATAAGGCAAGCGATACAGCATTTCCACCGCGTTGGGCGCCACCGCCTTGCCGGGAATGTGGCGCGCCGAAGTCAGGGCCAGATGGGTGTCGGGCAGCCGCATGCGCGCTTCCAGCGCGCCCTGCATGGCGGCCTGGAAGTTGAAATCGCGCGCCTTGTAATTCGGGGTATCGGCATTGGCAATGTTCGAGGACAGCACTTCCTGGCGCTGGGCGCGCAGCGAAATCGCCTGCTGATAGAAGCTGAAATCCTCGTTGAGCCTGTCTAGCATGCTGGGAGCGTCCTGCGAAGGTGAAGGAACCGGCGGGACCGCGGCACGCCGCCGTCCTTTATGCATGACGGCATCTTAGGTGCCGGACCCGCTGCACAATCAGCCAAACAAGCCGTCATTTCCGAGCCAATTCGCGCCTTGCCGGCTGACCCGCGCTTCTACAATGCAAGCCATCATGCAATCGCTATCGCGCGCCTTCCTGCCACTGGCCCTGCTGGGCGCCATGCTGCCTGCGCCCGCGGCCCAGGCCTCGGCGCGCGCCGCCACGGCACCGGCCACGGTCCATGCCACTGCCATCGGGCAAGCCGCCGAAGCTTTCCTGCGCGACCAGCTCGCCAGCCTGCCCGGCACGCTGTCTGTCACGCTCGATCCCATCGATACCGCACGCGCGGCAGCCTGCACCGAATTGGCGCCCTTCTTGCCCTCTGCCTTGAGGCCTCGCTCGCGCATGACCGTCGGCGTGCGCTGCAGCGCGCCGCAGTCCTGGACGCTGTACGTCCAGGCCACAGTCAGCGTGCTCGGGCAGTACTACGTGGCTGCCCACATGATTCCGGCCGGCCAGGCCATCCAGGCCAGCGACCTGGCCACCCGCGACGGCGACCTGGTGACCCTGCCCCCGGGCGTGGTGGTCGACCCCGGCGCCCTGATCGGCATGCGCGCACGCTATCGCATCGCGGCGGGCCAGGCCATCAGGGGATCGGCCCTGCGCAGCGCCCTTGCCGTCACGCGCGGCCAGCAGGTGCGTATTACCGCGCGTGGCGCCGGCTTCGTGATCAGCAGCGAAGGCGAAGCGCTGGATGACGCCCCGCCGGGCGCCCCGGTACAGGTGCGCACACCATCCGGCCAGGTCGTCAGCGGCATCGTGCGCAGCGCCACGCTGGTCGAGGTAGCGCTGTAAAATGTTACAAATGACCGTCGAGCACCCGTCAGACACACTAAAGTTCGTATCCGGGCGGCCGTTACAAGGACATCAGCCGGCCGCACTTCCAAGCGCCCGCCGGCGCAACGCCTTGCGGAGACTGCCTTGAACATCATCCCTCCTTCTTCCCGGCCGATCGGCGCGCAGGCGCTTGGCGGGCGGACGGACACTCCGGCCGGGCCGCCGCCCTCGGCCGGCCCGGCCGGTACCCACAGCGCGCAAGTGGCGCTCAGCCCCGCGTCACGCCAGTTGCTTGCGCTGCAGGAGGGTGCCGGGGATATCGACCTCGAGCGCGTGGCCGCCATTCGTGCTGCCATCGCTTCCGGCCAATTGCAGATCGATGCGGGCCGTATCGCCGACAACCTGATCGCCAGCGCCCGGGATCTGCTCAAGTAAATCTTCCTCGTATGGCCCGCCCATGAACCTGCCTGTTTCCTTGCTCGATTGCCTGCTGCGCGAAAACACCCTGGTCGTGGAATTCTCGGCCACGCTCGACAGCGAAACCCAGGCGCTGGTCGACCGCAGCGTCTTCCAGCAACTGCCTGAACTGACCCAGCAGAAAGAATCCCTGGCTCTTCAATTGGCGGCGCTCAGCGATCATCGCGATATCCTGCTGGCCCAAATGGGCTTGCCGGGTGGCCACGACGGCACCGAGCGCGCCGCCGCCCGCGACCCGCAACTTGCCCAGGCCTGGCAAGCGCTGCTGGCCAATGCGGCAATCGCACGCGAACGCAATACTCGCAACAGCGCATTGGTGGAAGTCAGCCTGCGCTACACCCAACAGTCGCTGGACGCACTGCGTGAACTGGGCGGCCCGCCCAACGCCGGCACCTATGATGCCCAGGGCCGCGGCCGCCACGGCACGTATGGCGGCAAGAACATCGTCGCCGCCTAGCGGCAGTGCGCCGCTCTGTCAGGCCGACATTTCCAGCATCGAGAATATTTTCAGCAAGGCAGCCGGCACGGCACCCGGTGTCAGCTTGCGTCCCTGCCCCAGCGCGCCGCGCAGGGGCGATTCCAATGCCGCCGCGCCGGGCGCATGCGCCAGTTGCCAGCACGCCGCACCCAATTGCGCAGCCAGGGCTGCACGAACCGGCAAGCTGGCCGCATTCTTGTCGGCAGGCACGGCCTGCCAGGCCCGCGCCATATGGCGAAATGTGCGGCGCGCCTGTTCCTGCAGAACCAGCCAGCGGGCCACCGCAGCCGCGTCGGCCTGGCTGGCCGACAGACTGGTCAGGCCGAACAATTGGCGCGGCCCGGTACCATCGGGCCTGGTTATGCGCACACACACCAGGCGCAGGGCCAGGGCCGGCGCGCCACGGCGCGGTACGCTGACCTGAGTGCCGGAAGCCCATAGATCGAGTCCGGCGGCATCGACCTGACCGGCGTGCAGGGCCGCTACCCCAGCGGGCGCGGCCAGCCTGCCGGCCGGTAGATAACCCAACATTTTGCCGACCGCGTTCAGCGTGGTCGGGCAGTCGTCATGCAGCACTTTGGTGCCTCCGGCACAACGCGCCAGCCAGGCCGTGCCGGCCGGCAACACACGCCAGGGCGCATCGCCACCAGGCTCAACGACGTGCACCATGGGCACCTTCGGCATGGCCTCGGCTAATGCAGCCGTCCGCTCGGCCAGCGTATGGCCGGGACCGTACGGGGTCCAGGCCGGCATCGCACTCGATGCCACGCGCGGCCGCAAGGTGCCGGCCGCGGCGCCCAGCGCGGCCCCGCGATCGCTCAATAACAGCGCCGCCTGCAGCAAGGTGCCCGCGCACCCCGCGCCATCCAGCGCAACCTTGCCATGCAATGCCAGCAGGTACCGATCGCAGGCCGGCGCAAAGGCGCGTTGCACGCACGCCAGGTCGTGCGAAGCGGACGTGGCCGGCACATGGTCTGCCCTGCCGGCCTCGCGCCAGGCGGCGCGTACCTGCCCGCATGCGGGGTCGCTGTCCAGCCATGCCAGCGCCTGCGGCAGCGACGCCCCAGCCGTCGCCCCATCGGGCGTCAATGCAGCTGCCAGCCACTGGCGCCGGCGCAGCGCGCCATCGTCCCGAGGCACCGCCGCATGGGCCCGCCACAACGACGCCATATCGGCCTCGCTGGGTGCATACAGAGCGGGTGCGCGCGCCGGGGCGGCGAGCGCGCGGTCCACCAGTTCGTCGGCACGCGCCGGCGCCAGGTCTTCAGGCACCTTCTGGCCCATGCACACATAGTGCACCGGCAACCGATGCCGTATGGCAGTGTCCAGCGCCGGCCCCAGCCGCGACGCCTCGTCGAGTTTGGTGACGATGCAGCCCGCCACGTCCACGCCCGCGCCATGCCGATAGGCGCGCGCCACCTCGTCCAGCGTGTCGCCCTGGCTGGCTGCGTTCAGCACCAGCAGGCGCCGCACCGGCCGCCCGGCGCCGCAGAGCAATGCCGCCTGCGCCGCTACATTGCGGTCGCGCTGGCTGATACCTGTCGTGTCGATCAGCACGATCCGGCGATTGCCCAACTCGGCCAGCGTCGCGCGCAGCTCGGCCACGTCGCGCACCGAACGTGCCGGCACGCCCATCAGGCGGCCATATATCTGCAATTGCTCCAGCGCGCCAATGCGGAAGTTGTCGGTGGTCAGCATTGCCACCTGATCCCGGCCCACGCGGGTCACGCAATGCGCTGCCAGCTTGGCCAGCGTGGTGGTCTTGCCCACGCCTGTGGGGCCTACCAGCGCATATACGCCGCCCTGATCCCACAAGCCTTCTTCGTGTGCCAGTACCGGCAGGTGGGTGACCAGTTCGTTGCGCACCCATGACTGCGCCTCGCGGTCGGCCAGGCCGCCAGGCAGGCGCTCCAGCATCGCGCGCGCCAGGCGCGTACTGAACCCCGCATCCAGCAATAATCGAAACAGGGCCGCACGCAAGGGCTCGCGCCCCGGTGCGTCGTTGCCTCCCCAGAGCAGGCCGTCCAGCCGGCTTTCCAGGGTGCCGCGCAATGCCCCGATGGCCGCTTCCAGGCCAGCCGTATCCGCCGCCAGCCCCTCCGGCGAGTGTGCGGGTGATGGCACCGGAGCCTGGGCTGCCGCCTCGTCCAGCGTGGCCATGACTTCGATCCCGTCGGCCACGCTGCGATTGGATACGATCAGGGCATCCGGCCCCAGCGCGTCACGCACTTGGCGCATTACCTCGCGGCTGGTGGCGCCGATAAACCTGCTTATTTTCATGGGCCGGCACCAATCAGGGCTGTCACCCGCAGCATGCGCTCATCGGGAATCTCGGCATTGGACAACACACCCAGTTGCGGCAAGTGATGGCGCAGGAAACGCGACAACGGCGCCCGCAAAGGCGGCGATACCACCAGCACCGGCGCATGGCCCTGGGCTTCTTGGCTGGCCACACTGCTGCGCGCTTCACGCAGCAAGGTATCGGCCAGCCCGGGTTCCAACCCGCCACTGGTGCTCAAGGCCTGGGCCAGCACGCGTTCCAGCTTGACGTCCAGGCCGATCACCTGCAGTTCGCCATCGCCCGGAAACCACTGCTGGGTGATGGCGCGGCCCAGGGCGCGGCGCGTCAGGGCGATGAGCTCGGGCACATCGGCCACGCCGCCGGTGGTGGCAGTCTGCGCCGCCAGGCGCGGCGCATGTTCCGACAACGTATCCACGATGGAACGCACATCGCGTATCGGCACTTCCTCGGCCAGCAAGCCCTGCAACACCTTCTGCAGCGTGGTCAGCGACAGGGTCTTGGGCACCAGGTCTTCGACCAGCTTGGGGGCTTCGGCGGCAATCCGGTCCAGCAACTGCTGCGCCTCCTGGCGGCCCAGCAGGCTGGCGCCGTGCCGATGCATCATGTGGTTCAGGTGCGTGGCCACCACCGTGCTGGCGTCGACCACGGTGTAGCCAGCCGCCTGGGCCGCATCGCGCTGCCCGCCGTCGATCCACAGCGCGGGCAGGCCAAAGGCCGGATCGGTGGTTGCCGTACCCTTGATCGGGCTGGTCACCCCGCCCGGATCGATGGCCAGCCACTGGCTGGGCATGGCCATGCCGCGGCCGATTTCCACGCCGGACAACAGAATGCGGTAATCGTTGGGCTTGAGCTCCAGGTTGTCGCGTATGTGCACCACCGGCGGCAAGAAACCGACGTCCTGGGCAAACTTCTTGCGCAGGCTGCGTATGCGGTGCAGCAGTTCTCCGTTCTGCGCATGGTCCACCAGTGGAATCAGCCTGTAGCCGACCTCGAGCCCCAGCGGGTCCACCATCGATACGTCTTCCCAACTGGCCTCGGCCGCGGCGGCTTGTGCCTGCGCCGCCACTTGCGACGGCTGGTCGGCGGCAGCCTGCGCGGCGGCCTGGCCACGCTTGTACAGTGCCCAGCCGATACCGGCGAGGATGGCCGCCAGGGTCAGGAACGCCACGTGCGGCATATTGGGAATCAAGCCCATGATGCCGATAATGCCCGCCGTCAGGAACAGCACGCTGGGGTTCGAGAACAATTGCGCCAGCATTTGCTGGCCCACGTCCTGGTCGGTCGATACGCGCGACACCACCACGCCGGCCGCGGTCGAGATCACCAGCGCCGGGATCTGCGCCACCAGGCCGTCGCCGATCGTCAGCAGCGTGTACACACGCGAGGCCTCGCCGATGCCCATGTCGTGCTGCGCCACGCCTACGATCAGGCCGCCCAACACGTTGATCACCATGATCAGCAGGCCCGCAATGGCATCACCGCGCACGAACTTGCTGGCACCGTCCATCGACCCGAAGAAATCCGCCTCCTGCGACACTTCTGAACGCCGCCGCCGGGCTTCGTCTTCACCGATCAGGCCGGCGTTCAAATCGGCGTCGATGGCCATCTGCTTGCCGGGCATCGCATCCAGGGTGAACCGCGCGCCCACTTCGGCAATCCGCCCGGCGCCCTTGGTAATGACGATGAAGTTGATGATGGTCAGGATCACGAACAGGATGATCCCCACGGCAAAATTGCCGCCCACCAGGAAATGCCCGAAGGCTTCGATCACCTTGCCGGCGGCGTCCGGGCCCGTATGGCCGTGCAGCAGCACCACGCGGGTCGAGGCCACATTCAGCGACAGGCGCAACAGCGTGGCGAACAGCAGCACCGCGGGAAACGCGGCGAAGTCCAGAGGCTTGCGCGTGAACATGGCCACCAGCAGAATCATCACCGACAGTGCGATGTTGAATGTGAACAACAGGTCCAGCAAGAACGTGGGCAGCGGCAATACCATCATGCCCAGCACCAGCACGATCAATACCGGTCCGGCCAGCAAGCGAGCGTTGGCCGCGCCGTGGGTCTTCAAGGTGGAAAGCAATTGGCTCATGCGTAAGATTCTCTAGGCCTTGTTGACACTACCGGCGCTGGCCAGCGGATCCAGTTCGGCGGGCACCGCCAAGCCGGTCGGTGCGGCCGGCTCGGCCCCCCATTCGGCGCGCCAGCTGCGCAGCTGGAATACCCAGGCAAGCACCTCGGCCACGACCGTATACAGGGCCGACGGGATCTCCTGGCCCAGTTCGACATGTTCGTGCAGCGCCCGCGCCAAAGGCGGCGCCTGCAACAGCGGAACGCGGTGCTCGGCAGCCAACTCCCGGATGCGGGCGGCCACCAGGCCGGTGCCCTTGGCCACCACGCGCGGTGCCGGCTGCCCTTCGCCATAGCGCAGGGCCACAGCATAGTGGGTGGGGTTGGTAACTACCACGTCGGCGCGCGGCACCTCGGTCATCATGCGGCGCCTGGCCATGGCCCGCTGCTGCTGGCGTATGCGTGCCTTGATATGCGGATCGCCTTCGCTTTCCTTGTGCTCCTGGCGCACGTCTTCCTTGGACATGCGCAGCTTCTTCAGGTGGTTCCATATCTGCCATGGCACGTCCAGCAGCACGACGATCGCCAGCGATGCCACGATCAGCGCGGCGCACAGCACCACCAGCTTCAGGGCGCGCACCAGGGCTTCGGTCGGCGCCGCGTGCATCAATGCCAGCATGTCGTCGCGATGGCTGCCTATGACGGCTACGGCTACGCCGCCCACCAGTAACGCCTTGGCGACCGCCTTGACCAGTTCCACCACGGTTTGCGCCGACACCATGCGCTTCAGGCCGGAAAACAGGCTCAGCTTCTTGAAATCCACCTGCAGCGGCTTGGACGAGAAAACAAGGCCGCCCAGCAGCACGCTGGCCAGCACCGCCACCGCCATCAAGACACCGAAAATCGGCAGCATCAACAGCAGGGCCTGGCCAGCACCATCGACAGCCTGTGCCACCATGATGCCCGGATCGCGCGCGACCCGGGTGTCGAATCCCAGCCCATTGCGCAGCACACCGGTCAGGCCGCGGTACAGTACCGAGCCACTCAGCCACAGCCCGCCGACGCCCGCCGCCAGCAGCAGGAAAGTACCCAGCTCGCGCGAACGCGCGATCTGCCCCTCTTCACGCGCCTTTTCCAGGCGCCTGGGAGAGGCGGATTCGGTTTTTTCCAGATCGCTTTCTTCGGCCATGCTCGCGGTATCGTCCGCCGCCCACACATCTTGGAAACAGGGCGGCCCGCCAAGATTCTAGAAGCGCCGGGAAGCCGGCGATCAGCCAAGAAACAGGGGGAAAGCGGCGCTATTCGGCGCCGCGCCACTGCGGGCGTCGTCTAAGGGACGACGAGTCAGACACCTGGCCATGCGGCCTTCCGCCCACAGCCTAGAACCCCAGGCTGGCCAGCAGGTCGTCGACCTGATCCTGACTGGTTACCACGTCGGCCTTGCCGGCCGGACTGACCTGTGGCCCATTGAGCAATGTCTGCGCCTCGTCGCGGCGCTCTTGCGGCACGTTGTCCAACAGAACCTGCAACAGCTCGCGTTCGATGGCGCCCACTACGTCCATCATGCGCATGATCACCTGGCCGGTCAGGTCCTGGAAGTCCTGCGCCATGACGATTTCCATCAGGCGGTTCTGGGTCTGCTGCGTCTGGACCGGCACGTCGGCCAGGAAAGCCCGCGTATCCTTGACCAATTCTCGCGCTTCGGGCAGTTCGAGCGGCTGGCCGAACCATTGCTGCCAGCGCGCGTCCAGCGCCTGGGCCGAACGGGCCATGCCGTCCTGGATGGGGCCGGCAGCCTCGGTGGCATTCAAGACCCGATTGGCCGCCTGTTCGGTCATCTGCGCAACATAGCGCAGCCTGTCACGGGCGTCGGGGATGGCCTGCGCGGCGTCCTTGATGGCCTGGTCCAGTCCCAACTCGCGCATGCTGTCACGCAGCATGCGCGTCAGCGAGGCAATGCGGTGTATCAGGTCTGCCGGGTCTGCGTTACTGCCAATATCCGTTGCGCTCATGCCGCACCTCAACCCGCGATTTTCTCGAAAATCTTGGTCAGCTTCTCTTCCAGCGTCGCCGCCGTGAAAGGCTTGACCACATAGCCACTGGCCCCGGCCTGCGCGGCGGCGACAATGTTCTCTTTCTTGGCTTCGGCCGTCACCATCAGCACCGGCAGCGACTTCAGCGCGCCATCGGCACGAATCTGCTTGAGCATCTCCAGGCCGTCAAGGTTGGGCATGTTCCAGTCCGACACCACGAACTGGAAACTGCCGTTGCGAAGCTTTTCCAGGCCGATGGCGCCATCTTCGGCTTCATCCACGTTCTCGAAACCCAGCTCTTTGAGCAGGTTGCGGATAATGCGCCGCATCGTGGGGAAGTCATCCACCACCAGAATCTTCATACCCTTGTCTATCATTTCAACTCCAGAGAATAATGTTCCGTTCCCGCCGCCGACACCGCGGCATCAGACCCGGTTCGCGCGGTCGCCCAGGCGCGTCAGAATACGTTCGCTCATTGCCGCCAGTGGTACCACTTCGGCCGCCGCGCCCAGCAAGATGGCTTCGCGCGGCATGCCGAACACCACGCAACTGGCCTCGTCCTGGGCCAGCGTATGCGCACCCGCCCGCCGCATGGCCAGCAGGCCGGCGGCGCCGTCCTTGCCCATGCCGGTCAGGATGACGCCGATGGCGTTGGCTCCCGCCGCGCTCGCGGCCGAGCGGAACAACACGTCCACTGACGGACGGTGACGATTGACCGGCTCGCTCGCCTCGAGCTCGATGACGTAGTTCGCACCGCTGCGCCCCAGTTTCATGTGCGTGTCGCC
>DASPIV010000499.1:0-6483 GCA_035628955.1 Bordetella sp. | reverse complement strand
GGTTCGTCAAGCAGCATCAGTTCGGTATCCATGGCCAGCGTGGTGGCAATCTCGAGCGCGCGCTTGCGCCCATAGGGCAGGTTGATGGTGGTCTCGTCGGCGAACGCGCCCAGGTCCACCTGTTCCAGCAGTTCGCGGGCGGCCGGATCGAGCGCGGCCAGTTGCTTTTCGCTGCGCCAGAAATGAAACGACACGCCAGTTTTGCGTTGCAGTCCGATACGTACGTTTTCAAGTACTGTCAGGTGCGGGAACACCGCCGAAATCTGGAACGAACGTATGATGCCGCGCCGCGCGATTTGTGCCGGCCGGTCGCGGGTAATGTCGGTGCCGTTATAGATGATCTGGCCCGCGGTGGGTGCCAGGAACTTGGTCAGCAGATTGAAGCAGGTGGTCTTGCCGGCGCCATTGGGGCCGATCAGGGCGTGGATCTGCCCCCGCCTGACGCGCAGGTTGACCCCATTGACCGCAACGAAGCCGCGAAATTCTTTCGTGAGGTCTTTTGTCTCCAGGATAATGTCATCCATATCCGCGGCACCAACGTTATATTTTTTAAGAGTTGCCGGCGAGTATGCGGACCTATTCCCCAAAATTCCATGAGGGTTTTTCATAGGTATTGCGCTGCGGCATCGCCGATTGTCGGGCAGCCGACAATGCGGGGCATGAACCCCTACTGCGGCAGGGTCTTTTGCTTGAACTCGCAAAGATCCACGATGCCGCACTGCGGGCATTTCGGCTTGCGCGCCACGCAGATGTAGCGGCCGTGCAGAATCAGCCAATGGTGTGCATCCTGCATATATTCGGCCGGTACGAACTTTTCGAGCTTGTGCTCGACTTCAAGCACGTTCTTGCCCGGCGCGATGCCGGTGCGGTTGGATACGCGGAAAATATGCGTGTCGACCGCCATGGTGGGCTGGCCGAAAGCCGTGTTCAGGACCACATTGGCCGTCTTGCGCCCCACGCCCGGCAAGGCTTCGAGCGCTTCGCGCGTCTCGGGCACCGCTCCGCCATGCCGTTCCAGCAGCAGTTTGCAGGTGGCTATGGCGTTCTTGGCCTTGGTACGGTACAGGCCGATGGTCTTGATGTATTCGGCCAGGCCTTCTTCGCCCAGTTCCAGCATGGCTTGCGGCGTACCGTAGCGCGGGAAGAATTTGCGCGTGGCCAGGTTTACCGATTTGTCAGTTGCCTGCGCCGACAACAGCACGGCAATCAACAATTGGAAGGGCGTGTCGTATTCCAGCTCGGTGGTCGGATGGGGGTTGGCGGCTTGCAGCCGGGCAAAGATCGCTTGGCGCTTGGTGGCGTTCATGTGGGCGTGGCGGTGCGTCGGGCCCGGGCACGCGCCAGGGCGGATTCAATGGCGGCGCGCTTGCGGGCGTCGCCGTCCGCCTGGGTGGGGACTGGCCGCGTCGCGGCGGGCGTGTCTTCGGGCACGGCCATCAGGCGCGCGTTGTCGGCGGTCTCGCGGGCCAGGCGGACCTGGCGTGCATGATGGCGCTGGCGGCCGGCTTGCGCATCGGCGGGAGTCCAGGCCCGGCCGGCCGGCACCATGTCGATGCAGTCGACCGGGCAGGGCGCCACGCAAAGATCGCAGCCCGTGCACCAGTCGGCCAGCACGGTATGCATGCGCTTGTTGGCGCCCACGATGGCATCCACCGGACAGGCGCGGATGCACAGCGTACAGCCGATGCAATGCGCTTCGTCGATGCGGGCCACGGTCAGTGGGCCAGGCGCGCCGCGGGACAGGTCCAGCGGCAGCACGGCGGTATCCAGCAATGCCGCCAGCGCGGCGATGCCGTCATCGCCGCCCGGCGGGCACCGATTGATGGGGACGGAACCCGCGGCGATAGCCTGGGCGTACGGCCGGCAGCCGTCATAGCCGCATTTGGTGCACTGCGTCTGGGGCAGCAGGGCATCGATGCGGTCGGCAAGGGTAAGACAGGACATGGCGGATGTAGCAAGAACGGGCCGGCGCGGCCCGTGCACGCCGGTACTATGCCTGGCGTATGAATTCCGCGATTTTAGGACAGATCATCTCGCGCCAGCGCCGGCCCGAGAAAATGCCATAGTGGCCGCAGCCTGGCGCGGTGTAGTGCTGCTTGCGGGCGGCCGGTATGCCACGGCACAGATCGATGGCCGCGCGCGTCTGCCCCTGGCCCGAGATATCGTCGAGTTCGCCCTCGATGGTAAGCAAGGCCACCTTCTTGATATCGGCGGGTCGCACGGCCTGGCCGCCAACCTGCCAGGTGCCGTTGGGCAAGCAGAATTCCTGGAACACCACGCGGATGGTGTCCAGGTAGAACTCGGCGGGCATGTCGAGCACCGCGTTGTATTCGTCGTAGAAGCGCCGGTGCGCAGCCGCATCGCTATCGTCGCCGCGCAGCAGGTCCAGGTAGAAGTCGTAGTGCGACTTCAGGTGCCGGTCGGGATTCATGGCGACGAAGCCGGCGTGTTGCAGGAAGCCGGGGTATACGCGGCGGCCGGCTCCGGGGTAGCGCGCCGGCACGGTGTCGATCAACTGGCTTTCAAACCAGGCGTGGGACTTGGTGGTGGCCAGCCGGTTGACCTGCGTGGGCGACTGCCGCGGGTCGATGGGGCCGCCCATCATCACCATGCTGCGCGGCTGTAGCGGGTCGGCCTGCGAGGCCATCAGGGCAATCGCCGCCAGTACCGGTACGGTGGGCTGGCAAACCGATATCACATGGACATCGGGCCCCAGCTGGCGAATGAAGTCCTGGATATAGCGCACATAGTCGTCCAGGTGGAACGGCCCCTGCGCCACAGGCACCATGCGCGCGTCGAGCCAGTCAGTGACGTACACGTCATGGGCGGGCAGCAAGGCGCGCACGGTATCGCGCAGCAAGGTGGCGTGGTGGCCCGATAATGGCGCCACCACCAATACGCGCGGATCGGCGCGGCGTACGGCTCGCTCGAAATGCAGCAGGCGGCAGAAGGGTTTTTCCAGTGCCACCGACTCGGTCACGCGCACGTGGCGGCCGTCGATGCGGGTCGACGCCAGCTTCCAGGCGGGTTTCTGGTATTCCTTGCCCAGCCGGTGCATGAGCTCGCAGCTGGCCGCCAATTGCCGCGACAGCGGCGTGTAGGCAAGCGGGCTGTAGGGGCTGGAGAACCACTGCGAACCGGCGTCGGTGAATGCGGCAAGGGGCGTCAGAAAGGCCCGCTGCAATTCGTGCAGGTGATACAGCATATAGACGAGATTCCTAGGCTGGACGAGGGCGGATTATTACCGTCGCGTGTAAGGATATATCCAATTCGTCTAGCCTTCGGGTGTCGGCAGGCCTGTTTCTGTTGTGAAAAAACGACCCACAAGCGCGAAGGTGGGGGATCACCAGTAGTTTTCGACCGCCAGATTGCCGGGAATGCCCCGCCGGCCAGGGGCGAAACCCCGTTCGGAAAGCAGCTTGCGAGCCTCGGACAGCATGGCCGGATTGCCGCACAGCATGACTTTCGATTGCTGCGGGTCGAGGGTTTCGCCGGCCAATTGTTCCAGGCGGCCGTCAGCGATCAGAGTGGTCAGCCGCGCCTGCGGCGCCCCAGGCAGGGCCTCGCGGGTGGCGATGGGCAGGTAGACCAGTTTGCGGGGGTCTTGCTGGAAAAACCGGGCATAGGCCGGCCGGCTGTGCCATTGCAGAATTTCGTCGCGATAGGCCAGTTCGGCGGCCGATCGGACGCCATGCACCAGTACGATGCGCCGGAACGCCTGCCAGGTGGCCGGGTCGCGCAGGATGGACAGGTATGCCGACAGCCCTGTGCCCGTGGCCAGCAGCCAGAGATCGCCGCCGTGGGCAAAGCGGTCGATGGTCAGGAAGCCGAAGGGGTTTTTCTCGATGTAGAGCGCATCGCCGGCCTGCAGCCGTGCCAGCCGAGGGCTGAACTGGCCTTCGGGCACCACGATGGAATAGAACTCCAGCCCGTCTTCGTGCGGCGCCGACACCATGGAATAGGCGCGCCAGACCGTGGGGGGCGCATCGGGGGTGTCGGCGTCGGGCAGCCCCACACGGGCGAATTGCCCGGCCTGGAACTGGAAGCCCGGGTCGCGGGTGACACGCACCGAAAACAGCTTGTCCGGCACCCAGGTATGGACTTGCGTGACGGTTTGGCGCGTGTACTTGGAATCGGTCATCTAGAGAGTATGTGGCGCGTCGGGCGGCGCGGCCGGGGCCCGCCTATTTTTCCAGATGCTGCAGCTTGTCTTGCACGCCATTCCATTCGTCGGCATCCGGCAGCGGCTTCTTGGCGCGGCTGATGGGGGCGAATTCAGGCGTCAGTTCGGCATTCAGGGCGATGAACTGCACCTGGTCCTGGGGGACGTCTTCTTCGGCATAGATGGCGTTGGCCGGGCATTCGGGGATGCAGACCGCGCAGTCGATGCATTCGTCGGGGTCGATCACCAGGAAATTCGGCCCCTCACGGAAGCAGTCTACGGGGCACACGTCGACACAATCGGTGTACTTGCATTTGATACAGTTTTCGGTAACGACGTGGGTCATTCAGGACTCCGACAAGCAACAGCTTTTTTAACCTTTGCAGGATTTTACCCAATGCGGAAGGGCGGGGCGACCATAACCCTGGCCGCGGTAGTGCCGCGACCGGGCCGAAGCAGCGGGCTGCTTGTGCTATGGTGTGACGAAACGAACCGCGCCCGAACCGCGCCATCATGATTATTACTTCGCTGCTCGACACCGATCTGTACAAGTTCAGCATGATGCAAGTGGTGCTGCATCATTTTCCCGCGGCCCAGGTCGAATACCGCTATAAATGCCGAACCCCTGGCGTGAACCTGCGGCCTTACCTGGACGAGATCCGCGCCGAAGTACACGAATTGTGCCAGTTGCGCTTCACTGAAGCCGAGCTGCAATACCTGGGCGGCTTGCGCTTTATCAAAAGTGACTTCGTCGACTTTCTGGGCTTGTTTCATATGCCCGAACGTTGCATTTCCATTGGCGAAGGCGAACTTCCGGGCGAAATCGCCATTACGGTGCAGGGGCCATGGCTGCACACGATCTTGTTCGAGATCCCGGTGCTGGCCATCGTCAACGAGGTGTATTTCCGCAATACGCGCCGCCATCCCGACTGGGAAGAGGGGCGCCAGCGGCTGCAGTCCAAGATGCACCTGGTGCTCGACGATCCGGCACTGTCGGACTTCCGCGTGGCCGAATACGGTACGCGGCGGCGCTTCTCGAAGTTGTGGCACGAAGAAATCGTGTCGACCCTGAAAGACCAGATGGGCGTGCATTTTGCCGGCACCAGCAATGTGCTGCTGGCAATGCGCCACGACGTGCTGCCGCTGGGCACCATGGGCCACGAGTACTTGCAGGCCTGCCAGGCATTGGGGCCGCGGCTGCGCGATTCGCAGGTGTTCGCGCTGGAAGTCTGGGCCAAGGAATACCGCGGCGACCTGGGCATTGCGCTGTCCGACGTGTACGGCATGGACGCCTTCCTGCGCGATTTCGACATGTATTTCTGCAAACTGTTCGATGGCGCTCGCCACGACTCGGGCGATCCGTTCATGTGGGGCGAACGGCTGCTGGAACACTACCGCCACAACCGCGTCGATCCGCGCGCCAAAACCCTGGTGTTCTCGGATTCGCTGACCTTTCCCCGTGCCATCGAGCTGGCCCGCCAGTTTGCCGGCCGCTGCAAAGTGTCGTTCGGCATAGGCACCAACCTGACCAACGACCTGGGCCACGAGCCGCTGCAGATCGTGATGAAAATGGTCCGGTGCAATGGCCAGCCGGTCGCAAAGGTGTCCGATGCGCCCGAGAAAACCATGTGCGACGATCCCGCCTACCTGGCCTACCTGCGCCAGGTCTTCCAGTTGCCGCCGGCCTGAAGCGGCGGCGCGGCGCCATCCCAATTTTTGCCAACCATTCTCTCAGGGGATATCCGATGAGCAGCATCAAGCGCGTCAATGTGGAAAAACGGCTGTCTGACATGGCTGTGTATAACGGCGTGGCCTATCTGGCCGGCCAGGTGCCCGACGACGCCTCGCTGGACATGGCCGGCCAGACCCGCCAGGTCCTGGCCACCATCGACCGATTGCTGGCCGAGGCCGGCAGCGACAAGAGCAAGATCCTGATGGCCCAGATCTTCGTGGCCAACATGAAAGAGTTCGACGCCATGAACCAGGCCTGGGATGCCTGGGTGGCGGCCGGCAATGCGCCGCCGCGCGCCACGGTAGAGGCCCGCCTGGCCAATCCTGATTTCAAGGTCGAGATCGTGGTGACGGCCGCAGTGGCCTGATAGACTACAAGCTGCAGTAGCCAGGGCCCCGGAACTTCCGGGGCTTTTTTTTCTGCCGCAGCAAGCGGTGTCCGACATGCCTGGCGCCGAAATGCGCCCGGACATCCCGTCGCGCGACGCCCGCCCGAGCCCCTGTTGGCTGCTCCAACTGTCCCTCGTTCCGTGCCAGGCACGCCGCTTGCAGAGCACTTCCCGGACGGCCTGCCGGCCGTCCCGACAATG
>DASPIV010000498.1:0-6040 GCA_035628955.1 Bordetella sp. | reverse complement strand
CGGCCGTCATTGTGGGCCAGCGTTGGATCCTGCCCCAGGTCGTCGCGGCCTATGCGAGCCATCAACCGCGTATAGATGGCATCGCCATTGCCGGCAATCAGCACATAGCCGTCCTGGCAGCGGTAAGCGTTGGATGGCGCGATGCCGGGCAGCGATGCGCCGGCCGGTTCGCGCACGGCGCCAAAGGCCGTGTACTCGGGCAACAGGCTTTCGGTCAGATTGAACAGGCTTTCATACAGGGCGGCGTCGATCACCTGCCCCACCCCGCCACGGGCGTCGCGCTGGTACAAGGCCAGCAGTACGCCCAGGGCGCCGTGCAGGCCGGCGATGGTGTCGCCCAGCGACAGCCCCGCGCGCACCGGGGCGCGGCCCGGCTCTCCGTTCAGGTAGCGCAGGCCCGCCATGGCCTCGCCAATGGCGGCGAAACCGGGCTCGCGCGCCTTGGGACCGGTCTGGCCGTAGCCCGAAATGCGCAGCATGATCAGGCGCGGGTTCAGGGCGTGCAGCGTTTTCCACGACAAGCCCCATTTTTCCAGGGTGCCGGGTCGAAAGTTCTCGATCAGTACATCGGCTTGCGCGGCCAGCATGCGGATGATTTCCTGGCCTTCTTGCTGGCGCAGGTCCACGCATACAGACTGCTTGTTGCGCGACTGCGCTTCCCACCAGACAGACGTGCCTTCGTGCAGCAGGCGCCATTTGCGCAAGGGGTCGCCCAGGCCGGGCGGCTCGATTTTCACGACTTGCGCGCCAAAGTCGGCCAGCGTCTTGGCGGCGAACGGCCCGGCGATCAGTTGTCCCAGTTCCAGCACGCGGATGCCGGCGAGTATCTGCCCTGCCATGCCTGCTCCATACATTTATATGAATAATGACGGCTGGCAGTGTGCGCGAAATGGCAGCTTGCCGGAATGTTTATTGCGGGAAACGGGGGTTTCCCAAACGAGAAACCCCTGGGGGTTCAGCCGCCGTCGCTGCGCAAATGGGCCAGCAGCAGGCGGGCGGCCACAGTCAGGGTGTCGATATCGCGCACCCCCAGCAGCAGCCAGCGGTGCGCCCAATCGTCGGCCAGCGGGATCAACCGGATTGACATCGAGCGGGCATGCGGTTCGGCAGCCAGGCGCGGCAATATGCCCACGCCCCCGGTGGCGACCACCATGCGGCACATGGCATCGAAGCTGCGTACCTGAATGCGCAAGCGCATGGCCTTGCCCAGGCGCACGCTTTCGTCATTGAGCCGCGTAGCCAGCGAGGTAGCCTGCGGCAGGCTGACGTAGGCGTAATCCAGCGTATCCGAAAACGCCACGCGCGGCAGGTTGGCCAGCGGATGGCGCTGCGGCGCGACCAGCACCAGTTCGTCGGGCCGATACGGCACGGTCAACAGCCCGTCGGCCGGGGTGCGGTCGGCGAACACGCCTATGTCGGCGCGGTTTTCCAGCAGGGCGGTAACGATCTCGGTGCTGTTCTGCTCTTCGAGGTCGACACGCACCGCCGGGTGCTCGTCCATGAAGCCGGCCAGGTCTTCGGGCAGGAACTGCGTCAGCGCCGACGTATTGGCGGCGATGCGCACCTGGCCGCGCACGCCCTGGGCAAAGTCGGACAAGGTGCCCGCCATTTGCTCCACTTCTTGCAGCACACGCTGCGCATGGGCCAGGCAGGCCTGGCCGGCATCGGTCAGCTCGACCCCCGCGGTGTTGCGGTACAGCAGCGGCGTGCCCAGCGCCGCCTCCAGGTCGGAAATACGCTTGCTGGCCGCCCCCACCGCCAAGTGCGACTGGCGCGCGCCGGCTGAGATACTGCCCGCGCGTGCCACGGCGACAAACAGCGCTAGCGTAGTCAGGTCGAAACGGGCGAAATTCATGCGCCAAATGCTACCTCACAACCGGCGGATGCAGGCGGCCCATGGCCCCGTGCAGCCCACAGGCTGGCGGGGCCCCGAACCGACGCAAGAAGAGCCACGCCCCATCTGCGGCCAACCCCGCCGCCTACTACAATCGCCCCTATGAACACGAACACCCCCGATCCCAAGGGCGACGCCCCGGCGGCGCCTCCGCTGCCGGACGCCACCCAGGCCGCGCAACAACCGGCCGAACAGGCGCCCTACAGCCCTGGTGCCACCCATATCCGCAGCTTTGTCCACCGCCGCGGCCACATCACCCAGGGCCAGCGCGAAGCACTGGAACAACTGCTGGACAAGTGGTCCGTGCGGTATGCCGACCGCCGTCTGGACTTGGCCGCCACCTTTGGCCGCGACGCTCCCACTGTGCTGGAAATCGGCTTCGGCATGGGCGAAACCACCCAGAAAATCGCGCTAGCGCGGCCGGGCGACAATTTCCTGGGCGTGGAAGTCTTCAATGCCGGCGTGGGCTCGCTGCTGCGCCGTATCGAAGAATCCGGCCTGCAGAATCTGCGTATCGTGCAGCACGATGCCGTCGAAGTGGTGCGCGACATGATCGCCCCCGGCACGCTGGCCGGGGTGCACGTGTATTTTCCCGACCCGTGGCCCAAAAAGCGCCACCACAAGCGCCGCCTGATCCAGCCGCCTTTCGTGGCGCTGCTGGCCAGCCGCATCGCGCCGGGCGGCTATCTGCACTGCGCCACCGACTGGCAGGAATACGCCGCGCAGATGCTGGAAGTGCTCGGTGCCGAGCCCCTGTTGCGCAATACAGCGGCCGACTACGCGCCACGGCCCGACTATCGTCCGCAAACCAAGTTCGAAACGCGCGGCCTGCGCCTGGGCCATGGCGTATGGGACCTGATCTTCCAAAGGATCGCCTAGATGCTGTACCCCGCCATCGAGCCCTATCGCCACGGCATGCTGGATACTGGCGACGGCCACCATATCTATTGGGAACTCTGCGGCAATCCGCAAGGCAAGCCGGCGGTGTTCCTGCACGGCGGCCCGGGCAGCGGCTGCTCGCCCATCCACCGGCAATTGTTCGACCCGCAGCGCTATAACGTGCTGTTGTTCGACCAGCGCGGCTGCGGCCGTTCCACGCCCCACGCCAGCCTGGACAACAACACCACCTGGCACCTGGTTGCCGATATCGAACGCCTGCGCACCGAAATCATGGGTGCCGAAAGCTGGCTGGTGTTCGGCGGTTCGTGGGGCTCCACGCTGGCGCTGGCCTACGCGCAGGCACATCCCGGGCACGTCAGTGAAATGGTGCTGCGCGGCGTCTTCGGGCTGCGCCGCGCCGAGCTGCAATGGTTCTACCAAGATGGCGCGTCGTGGCTGTTCCCCGACCGTTGGGAAGCCTATGTCGAACCCATCCCGCCCGCCGAACGTGGCGACATGATCGCGGCCTATCACAAGCGCCTTACCGGCTCCGACCCGGCCGAGCAACTACGCGCAGCCAAGGCCTGGAGCCGATGGGAAGACAGCACCATTACCCTGTTGCCCAGCCCGCGCCACCAGCAAAGCCATGCCGCCGACCGCGCGGCGCTGGCGTTCGCGCGCATCGAAAACCACTACTTCATGAACAGCGGTTTCATGGAAGAAGGCCAGTTGATCCGCGACGCGTACAAGCTGCATGGCATTGCCGGCACCATCGTGCAGGGCCGCTACGATGTCTGCACGCCGGCGCGCACCGCGTGGGATTTGCATCGTGCCTGGCCGCAGGCCCAGTTCCACCTGATACCCGATGCGGGCCATGCCTTCGACGAGCCCGGCACCCTGGCCAAGCTGATCGAGGCCACCGACGGCTACGCCGCACAGTAAGGAAACCATCATGCACATCACACTGAACGGAGACGCACGGGAGTTTCCGCTGGACACCACCGTAATCGAGTTGCTGCACACCCTGGGCTACGAAGGCAAACGAGTGGCCGTGGAGCGCAATGGCGAAATCGTGCCGAAAAGCCAGCACGGCGCCACCGTGCTGCGCGACGGCGATCAGATAGAGGTCGTGGTTGCCGTGGGCGGGGGCTGACCCCGCCCTGACCATTCGCCACACATTGTGAAATTTATCAACGGTGCGCTACCCAAGTGCCCGGCGCGGCTTGCATAAGCCAATGGGCGTAGTACCCTGACGCCTGTTGCTTGACACCGGCACACGGCAGCAAGGTATTGCGCGGTCCGCCGGCCAGCCACAGGAGCCTTGGATGCCGTCTAAAGTCCTGACCGGAGACTCTTCCGGCCTGCCCTTCGGATCACTATTGTTTCGCATGGCCGGCGCTGCCGGCCGTGTCACCGGCCATGCTGCCAACCGCGTCGCGCGGCAATCGTGGGTAGCGGAACGCGTTCGCTTCCTGCGCGCCTGGCGCGCCAATCCCAAGGGCATAGGCGCCATCTGGCCATCGAGTTCACGCCTGGCTACCGCCATCACGCGGGGCATCGATCCGGCATCGGGGCCCTGCCTGGAACTGGGCGCGGGTACGGGCGCATTTACACGGGCACTGGTGGCGCGCGGCCTCGATCCGCACCAGCTGGCATTGGTTGAGATGGACGCCCAATTCGCGCAGCAATTGCAGCGCGACTTCCCTGGCGCATACGTGCACCAAGGGGATGCGGCCAAACTGGCCGGACTGCCGCTGTTTGTGGAAGGCCTGGCCGGGGTGGCCGTGTGCGGCCTGCCGCTGCTGAACATGCCCGTGAAGCAGCAAATCGGCATCCTGCGCAGCACCTTTGCGCAACTGCGGCCGGGCGGCGCCATGCATCTGTTTACCTATGGGCCGCGCTGTCCCGTGCCGCAGCGCGTGCTCGACCGCCTGGGCCTGCGCGCCCGCCGCACCGAAACCGTGCTGGCCAATGTACCGCCGGCCCATGTCTGGAAGCTGACGCGCCGCACTGCGGCGGGTGCCTTGCATGTGCCCCGCGCATAAATAACTTGTTGCAACTTGCCCCCGGCCTACGGCAACGCTCGGCACATAATCGGCCCATAATCAGCCTGCAACAGGCAAAGTTCTGCCATCTTCTTCTTTTATGTGCTTAACGTTTCTTAACAGCCAAAGGACAAACCATGGGTCTGCTCAGCTTTATCAAGGACGTCGGCGAAAAACTCTTCGGGGCCAATGAAGCCCAGGCGGCCTCGGTCGATGAACTGAAGAAAGAACTGGATAAGCATGGCCTGAGCGCGGACGGCCTGGATATCAAGGTCGACGGCGACAAAGTCACCGTGTCCGGCCAGGCGGCATCCACCGAAGAGGCCGAGAAAATCAGCCTGGCGCTAGGCAACACCGTGGGCGTAGCCCAGGTCGACAACCAGCTTACCGCCAAACAGACGGCGCCAGAGGCCCAGATGTATACCGTGAAAAAGGGCGATAACCTGTGGAAGATCGCCGAGGCGCACTACGGCAAGGGCCAGGGCGCCAAGCACACCGTCATTTTCGAGGCCAACAAGCCCATGCTGACGCATCCGGACAAGATCTACCCCGGGCAGGTGCTGCGCATTCCGCCTCTGAACTGAACCGCACAAACCGGCAAGCCCCGCAGCATTTGCCGGTTTGCATCGGGGCGAGCCTTCCCCGTTCGCTCCGATCAACTCGGCCAGGCCCATGCCTGGCCGTTTTTTTGGTTCTTGCCGGCGTAGGGCCTAGCCAGCCACCTGTACTTGCATACCTGGCGCTATCAGCGCAAACCGCCGAAACGGCCCAGGCCTTTCATGCCCCCCATGGCGCGCATCATCTTGGACATGCCGCCCTTTTTCATTTGCTTCATCATGCCCTGCATCTGCTCGAACTGGGACAGCAGGCGGTTGACCTCTTGCACGGGCACGCCCGAGCCAGCCGCGATGCGGCGCTTGCGCGAGGCCTTGATGAGCTCGGGCTTGGCGCGCTCGGCCGCCGTCATGGCATTCAGGATGCCCTCGGTGCGGCGCAACTGTTTTTCAGCCTGGCCACCCTGCAACTGGCCAGCGGCCTGCTGGAACTGCGCGGGCAGTTTTTCCAGCAACGACCCCATGTCGCCCAGCTTCTTGACCTGGCCCAGTTGCTCGCGAAAATCGTTCAAGTCGAACTTGTTGCCCGACTTGATCTTGGTGGCCAGCTTCTGGGCCTCGGCGATGTCGATATTCTTCTGGGCCTGCTCGACCAGCGACACGATGTC
>DASPIV010000497.1:0-10868 GCA_035628955.1 Bordetella sp. | reverse complement strand
GCCCCCCTGGCCCACGCCCAACAACCCTACCCCACCCGCAGCGTCACTCTGGTGGTGCCCTTCCCGCCCGGCGGCACCACCGACATCCTGGCCCGCCTGCTGGCCAACGAACTCAGCCAGCAATGGAAGCAAACCGTCGTCGTGGAAAACAAGCCCGGCGCCAGCGGCACCATTTTTTCGGAACAACTGGCCCGCACCGAACCCGATGGCTACACGCTGATGCTGACGGCCACGCATCACGTCATCAACCCCAGCCTCTACAAGAACCTGCGCTACGACACCCGCCACGACTTCACCCCCATCGCCGAAGTGGCCGCGGTACCCAACGTGCTGGTGGTGAACCCGTCGTTTCCCGCCAAGAACGTCCAAGAGTTGATCGCCTATGCCCAGGCCCACCCCGGCAAAGTGAACTTCGGCTCGGCCGGCACCGGCGGCGCCAACCATTTGTCGGGCGAACTGTTCAAATCCATGACCGGAATCGACATGGTCCACATTCCCTACAAAGGCGCCGCCCCCGCCTTGAACGACTTGCTGGGCGGGCAGATTCCGGTGATGTTCGATTCCGTGCCGGGCGTGCTGCAGCATATCCAGGCCGGCAAGCTGCGCGCACTGGGCGTCACGTCGACAAAGCGTACGCCGGCGCTGCCCGACGTACCCACCCTGGACGAAGCCGGCGTCCATGGCTTCGAAGCCATGGCCTGGTTCGGCCTGTACGCGCCGGGCAAGATGCCGCCCGCATTGGCCCAGCAGATTTCCACCGCCGTACTGGCCGCGCTGCAAAGCCCCCAGATCAAGCAGCAATTCAGCAAGCAAGGCGCCGAGCCCGGCACCATGACCCAGCCCGAATTCGCCCAGTACGTGAACGCCGAAATCGACAAATGGGCCAAGGTCATTGCCGACGCCCACATCAGTATCCAATAAGGAAAGCCGCAACATGCCGGACGCAGCAGCCACCACCGCCACCCCGGGCGCCCTGTCGCACATCCGGGTGCTGGACCTGTCCCGCATCCTGGCGGGGCCCTGGTGCACCCAGAACCTGGCCGACCTGGGCGCTGAAGTCATCAAGGTGGAACGTCCCGGCAGCGGCGACGACACCCGCGCCTGGGGGCCACCCTGGACCAAAGACGCCGAAGGCCAGGACGCGGCCGATTCCACCTACTACGCCGCCGCCAATCGCGGCAAGAAATCGGTCACCATCGACATCGCCAGCCCCGAGGGCCAGCGCCTGGTGCGCGAACTGGCCGCCCGCAGCGACGTGCTCGTGGAAAACTACAAAATCGGCGACCTGAAACGCTACGGCCTGGACTACGACAGTCTGCGCGACCTGAATCCGGGCCTGGTGTACTGCTCGATCACCGGCTACGGGCAAAGCGGCCCCAGCGCCCGCAAGCCTGGCTACGACTTCGTGTTCCAGGCCATCGGCGGGCTGATGAGCATTACCGGCGAAAGCGACGGCTTGCCGGGCGGCGGGCCCCAGAAAGCCGGCATCGCCATCGCCGATGTCATCACCGGCATGTACGCCACCATCGCCATCCTGGGGGCGCTGAACCACCGCGGCGAATCCGGCAATGGGCAGTACATCGACATGGCCTTGCTGGACTGCATCGTGGCCCTGGGCGGCAACCAGGTCACCGGCTACTTCGCCAACGGCAAGATCCCGCATCGCTACGGCAACGCGCATGCCAGCCTGGTGCCCTACCAAGTGTTCGCCGTTGCCGATGGCGAAATTGTGGTGGCCGTGGGCAACGACGTGCAATGGCAACGCTACTGCGAAGTCATCGAGCGGCCCGACATCGCAGCCGACCCGCGCTGGGCCAAAGTGCGGGGCCGCATTGTCGGCCGCAATGAACTGGTGCCCGAACTGGCCGGCAGCATGCTGACCCGCGGCGCTGAAGACTGGATTGCAAGGCTGGAAGCCGCCGACGTGCCTTGCGGGCGCATCAACAACTACGAACAGGTATTCGAAGACCCGCAGGTGCAATACCGCGGCTTGCGCGTGGACATGCCCAAGGCCGACGGCGGTGTCGTATCCACGATTGCCAGCCCGCTGCGGCTATGCGGCACGCCAGTGAAATACGAACTGCCCCCGCCCTACGTGGGCGATAGCACCGACTATGTATTGGGCCACATACTGGACTACAGCCCGCGCGACATACAAGCGCTGAAGGCCAGAAGTATCGTCTGACCAAGCCACTGATTCCGGTATTTCAGGTGCCTGACTCGCGCAGAGTGTCAGACACCTGACCGCAAACGCCGATGCCAGACACAGCCCGCAACGCCTCGGCGATATGATGTGCCATCCTCACTGGCGCATATTCCATGTCCCGCATCCCGTTCCGTGCCCTGATCCTGGCTTGCGCCGTCCTGCTCCAACCCCTGGCCCACGCCGAGCCCCTGGTGCTGCACAGCGAACCTTCGCAGTTCGGCAAGATCCTGGTCTTCGAAGAAAACGGCGAACGCTGCATGAACTTCAACACCATGGTCGACGTCGGCCGCCAGACCTGCATGGACCTGGACAAGCCCGGGCAGCTGGTCTTCAGCTACACGCGCATGATGATCAGTTCGCTGTATGTGAAGCCTGATCCCAGGAATGTGCTGATCGTCGGCCTGGGCGGCGCGACCTTGCAAAAGACCTTGGCGAAGCTGCTGCCCGATGCGGTAATCGACACAGTGGAGATCGACCCGGCGGTGGGAAAAGTGGCAGAGGCATATTTTGATTATCGGCCTGGGCCGAAGCAGCGGTTATTCATCGAGGACGGACGCGCGTATATCGAACAGGCGCATCGCGAAGGAAAGCACTACGACATGGTGATGCTGGATGCGTTCGACGTGGACTACATCCCCGCGCATCTGATGACCGTGGAGTTCTTGCAGCATGTGCGGGGGATACTGGCACCGCATGGCGTAGTGGTTGCAAACACGTTTACCAACAGCCAGCTTTACGAGCGGGAATCGGCAACCTATGCGGCATTGTTCGGCGATTTTTTCAATCTTCGGCAAGGAAACCGCGTGATTATCGCGATGCAGGGCAACTTGCCGGATACCGCAACCCTTGCGCGCAACAGCGCCGCACTGGACGGGCGGCTCGAGCCGCTGGGCATCGATCGCGAACGCACCTTGAGCCAGTTTGTGCGGGTTGGCAAAATCAACAGCGACATTGCCGTCTTGCGGGACTGAGTTTGCCGCTCATCTACAATGCGTGGCCCTATTGATTGCCACAAGGCAACCGGTCAGCAGCCCACAGGAAGAATGACGCGCGCGAAGAAATCCGTTTCCAGGAAAAGAAAACCCACCGCCAAAGCCGGCACCCGATCGGCCCCCGGCTTTACGCGATTTTTGCGGGCGTGCGTCGTTTCGTCGCTGGCCAGTTTCGGCGCTGCCACGTACATGTTGAATCCGCAATGGCGGATTCCAGTCTCGGCCCAAGAGCTTCTTGCGCATCTGCAATGGCCTCCCCAGGAACAGATTGCCCCGGCAGCCGTACCCACCGGGCCTGTCATCCAGACGAAATTCGCGGCGTGCCTCCAGTTCTTTCCGAACGGGCATCCCCCCGCCGTTCCCGCCGGGCCGAAACTGCGGGAAGTGTGCTTTTCGACCTTCGCCGTACTGCACGACGGCCAGACGAAGACACCCGTTTTCGTTGCAGAGCGTCTGAACCGCAAGATGCTTATCCAGGCCCAGGGGCTGCAACGCACAGACAAGTTCTACGCCGAGGCCAGGATTCCGCGCGCGGAACGCGCCGGGCTGGACGACTACCAGGGTTCGGGGTTTTCGCGCGGGCACATGGCCCCGGCGGCGGATATGTCGACCCGGGAAGCCATGGCGCAGAGCTTTTCCCTGGCCAATATGGTGCCGCAAGACCCGACGCAAAACGCTGGCCCCTGGAATCGCATCGAGCAGGACACCCGGAAATACGTGATGCGTGCCGCGGGTGATGTGTATGTATTTACGGGGCCGGTGTACGGCGATCGGCCCGCAACGATCGGGGCTGGCAGGGTCGCGGTGCCCGATTATGTCTACAAGGTCGTGTATGACGCCACGACCCGGCGTTCATGGGTGCATTGGCAGGCGAACAGCGACGGCGCAAGGGCCGGCGCCCCGATCAGTTACGACGAATTTGTCAGGCGGACGGGGATGAAATTTTTGCCGGCGACATGATCCAATGCCGCCATCGCATCGGTCGACAACACCAGCGCGCCAGCAGCAAGATTCTCTCGCAGGTGCCCCAGCGACGATGTACCCGGTATCAGCAAGATATTGGGCGAACGCTTGAGCAGCCACGCAAGCGCGACCTGCATGGGGGTCGCGCCTACGCTGTGCGCCACCGCGGACAGCGTGGACGATTGCAGCGGGCTAAACCCGCCCAGCGGAAAAAACGGCACGTAGGCGATCCCATCGCGCGCCAAGTCGTCGATCAGCGCCTCGTCATCGCGATGTACAAGGTTGTACCGATTCTGCACGCACACGATAGGACACAGCCCGCGGCCCTGCGCGACTTGAGCAAGAGTCACATTGCTCAGGCCGATGTGCCTGATCAAACCTTGCTGCTGAAGGCGCGCCAGCACAGTCAGCGGCGCCTCGATCGATCCTTCGGCCGGACCATGCACATCGAACATAATGCGCAGGTTGACCACGTCCAGCACATCCAATCCCAGATTGCGCAGGTTGTCGTGAACCGACTGCGTCAGTTCCTTTGGGGAATATGCCGGCAGCCAGCCCCCTTCGCCGTCCCGCCTTGCGCCGACCTTGGTCACAATGGTCAGGTCCGGGCCATAGGGGCTGAGCGCTTCGCGGATCAACTGATTGGTGACATGCGGGCCGTAGAAATCGCTCGTGTCGATGTGCGACACCCCGCTTTCCACTGCCGCCCGTAGCACTGCCACGGCGGCGACCCGATCTTTCGGCGGGCCGAACACACCCGGGCCGGCAAGCTGCATGGCGCCATAGCCCAAGCGGGATACCTTGCGGTCGCCCAGAAGGTACGCGCCCGCCTTGTCGATATCGTTCATGAGAATGCCCTTGAATGGAAGGAGGCCCAGTCTAGGCCTTGACTGGCCGCTCGATAAGCCAGCACAATCGGCACAGTTTGTGCGGAAATCCGAACAATGAAAGCCGATCTCAGTGACCTGAATGCCTTTGTTGCCGTTGTGCAGGCGAAAGGGTTTCGGGGTGGCGCCCGGCAGAGCGGCGTCAGCGCGTCGGCCGTCAGCGAAGCCATACGACGGCTGGAAAACCAACTGGGTGTACGGCTGTTGCACCGCACCACCCGCACGGTCGTGCCGACCGAAGCCGGCCATCGCCTGCTAGAGCGCCTTGCGCCAGCGTTGAACGAGGTCGCGGCGGCTCTGGATGTGGTCAACAACTTTCGTGACCGGCCGGCCGGCACGCTGCGCCTGAACGTACCCGTAAGCGCCGTGAGACTGGTGCTGCCGGCCGTCGTGCCGGGCTTTCTTGCGGCCTATCCCGATATTCTGTTGCACGTGGTCGCCGACGACAGCTTCGTCGATGTACTGGCGGAAGGCTGCGATGCCGGGATCCGGTATGACGAGCGGCTGGAACAAGACATGATTGCCGTGCCGATCGGCCCCCGCATCCAGCGCTTTGCGTGCGCCGCAGCGCCTGATTATCTGGCCCGGTGTGGCCACCCCCGACATCCCAGCGATATTCTTGCTCACGCTTGCCTGCGTTTTCGCTTTAACAGCGGCGTCATGCCGCTATGGGAATTCGCGCGGGCCAAGGAAACAGTGAAGGTGGATCCTCCTGCGAGGCTGATCGTTCAGGCTGGCGCCGCCGTCGACCTGGCCATCGATGCGGCCATCGCCGGGGCCGGCATCATCTATCTCTTCGAAGACTGGCTTGAACCGTACCTGGAACGCAAAGAATTAGAACCCGTCCTGCAACCCTGGTGGCCCCGGTTTTCAGGGCCATTTCTTTATTACCCCGGCCGCCGCCTGGTACCCGCGCCACTGCGCGCCTTCGTGGACTACGTCCGCACACTACAGCCCGCGGGCCCAAGCTTTCACGAAGAAAGCCGCTGAAACAGCTTATACATACCGTATCCCAGTCTGCCAGACTGACACCAAGCTGAAGTGCTACCTTGCTTTCCAGACGAACGATTTCTCGTTCACGTTGACAGGTACGCATGGCTGCATCGCAGGGGCAGCCAGCTCCAGGAGAATAATCATGACCTTCCCCAAACAACTGGTTCGTGGCCTGTTCGCCAGTGTGCTGGCATTAGGCATCAGCACGGCGGCGCTGGCCGACGAGCAAGGACGCAATACAGTCATCGGCGCCGGGCTGGGCGGTGTGGCCGGCGCATTGCTTTCAGACGGCGACCCTTGGCTTACCTTGGGCGGCGCCGCAGCCGGCGGCGTATTGGGACATGTCATCACCGATGACGATGACCATGGCGGGCGCCGCCATTGGGATCGCAACCGTGGCCACGATCACAAATACAAGCGGACTAGCTATCGGGGTCACGATAAACATCGAGGCGACAAACATCGGCACAAGCGTCATCGCCACTAGGCCTACCCGCCAAAAAATTGCACGGTCGTGTAGCGTCCCTACCGGGCAGCCGCGACAGCGCGCTTGAGCGCCGCAAGCGACTCGGGTGTCCAGCCCGAGGGCGATATCAGGCTGGCCCAGGCGTCCACGTAATGATCGAACGCGTACACATGCCCATGGCCCTTGGGCGGCTCGACCGCCAGCGCCAGGTCGAAGGCCAACTGCAGGAACGTCACCACCGGAATCCAGCGGATATCCGGCGAGACGTCGGGCCCCAGCGGCGGCACCATCCAGTCCGGGCGGCGCCACAAGGCCCGCGCATCGAAGAACGTCACGGCATCGCTCGCGTACTGCAGGAACACCACGCGGAAGTCGCCCCAGGGCCGCGGCGCCCGGTCCAACGCATTTTCTTGCGCCGTGAAACGCACTACCGACCCGTCGCCGAACGTCGGCAACCAGGCCGGCGATCCGGCGTTGCGATCCGCCGTCACCCACTGCCAGCTTGGCGTATTGAAGGGCGGCCCCGACCACAAGGCGCCCTGATAGGGCGCTCCGATTACCTGATAGAGATCATGGCTCAGGTCCCCGTTCAGCGCCCCCAGGCTGAGGCCCTGCAGATACAGCCGCGGGCGATGTTGCGGATCCAGCGCACGCCAATGGCCGTACACCGTGGCAAACACCGCCCGCGCTGTCTCCACCCCGTAGTCCGGCTCGGCCAACAAGGCCAGCCAGCTCAACAGATAGGAATACTGCACCGATACCGTCGCCACATCGCCATGCAGCAGGTATTCCAGGGCCGACTGGCTTTCGGGATCCACCCAGCCCGTGCCCGTGGGAGTCGCAATGACCAGGTTCGCGCGCTCGAAGGCCCCTACCCGCAGCATTTCGCGTAGCGCCAGCTCGGCACGCTCACGCGGCGACGGCGCCGAATTCAGGCCCACATACACGCGCAAGGGTTCACGTGCCGGCTGGCCGGCAAGGCGTTCGATTTCAGCCGCATCCGGCCCCGCCGCCACCATGCGCCGCCCCTGGCGGCCGACCCGTTGCCAGTCGATCAGCGAACCGGGGCCGCCGGTCTTGTCCCATGCCACGGGCTGCGCGATATCGTCCTCGACCAGCGCATCCAGGCGGCTGTAGATCTGGTCCGCCCAACGCATGGCGCCATGCGCGAGCACGCCGTTGCCTATCGTCCAGAACAAGGCGGCCGTGATCACTATCGCCAGCAGCATCGCGGCCTGCCGCGACAGCATGTGCGACAGCCCGCGGGAAACCCACCGCGCCAGCCAGCCGGCCAGGCGTCCAAGCGCCAGCAAGCAGCCAAACGTCAATAACGCCAGGCCGGCGATGGTCCAAGGGCCCGCGCTGTCGATGGCCGGCATCTGCATCAAGCCGCGCAGCCGGTTCTGCCAACCGGTGGCCCACCACAGCGCCATCATCGCCGCCACCACGCAGACTGCCAGCACCAGCATCACACTGATCTGGTGCGCCCGAGGCGGCAGCGCCGGCAAGGCCAGTGCGCGCCAGACCCGGCGCAACAACACCCCCAGTCCATAGCCCGCCGCCAGGCAGAAGCCGCCCAGCACGCCCTGCACCAGCGGCGAGCGCGGCACCAGCGAGGGCGTCAGCGACGCCGCGAAAAACAAGGTGCCCAACACCAGGCCGATGCCGCAGAAAGAGGCGCCGCGATCGGACGAGAAAAACCCGCGTAAGGTCAAACGACGCATGGCGCGCATGCCTCCTGGCAGTCCTTGGGGAAGGCATCGATAATATCTGACAAAAGGGAAAAAACCGCAAAAGCGTCGCCACCCGGGCAACGGAATGGTGACCGGGACCAGGCTTGGCGCCTCAGTCGATCCGGCGCGGCGAGGTGCGCAGCCAGGCACGGTCGAGGTCACGGGCCCCCGTTACGCGGTACTTCGGCCTTCGGGAACCCTGTGCTTCAAGCGCGCTTTATCAGGGCGGCCGCACTGAGCAGCGTTGCCAAGTAGCTCAGCGCTTCAGAGATATCTGTCTCGATGAACTGGCGGGCCTTTGCGCCATTGCGCTCTTTGATCGCTTCGCAAAGCGCATAACGCCAACCTGGCCTGATCTGCTGCATTCGGTGGATATAGTCTGGATGCAACAAGGGAATATAGGGCCCGGTCTGCAGCCATAGCATTTCAATGTGCCGCACTAGCACCGGCATTTTGCTCATCCCATACAGAGCGACCTGGAATTCCGCCACTTTCTGGGCGTCTGCCGCCACGTCGCCGGACTTGCGCGCGACATCCACGGCGCGCGCAAGGCGTTCAAGCTCTTTGAGCTCGGCGGCATCTGCCGCCATTGCGGCGCGTTCCGCTGCCAACCCTTCCAACGCTACCCGGATGTCTCGAAGTTCGAGCACTCGCGCGTTGGAAAGTACCGGCACTCTCACAGACCGGCTGTGCTCTTGCGTCAGGATCCCTTCGGTCACCAAACGGTGCAAGGCCTCGCGGACCGGCGTCAGGCTCACGCCGAACTCCCCCGCGAGTTGGCGAAGCACCAACTTTTCACCGGGCGCAAAGCGGCCCCTTATCAAGGAGTTTCGAATGCCTTGATATACGCCCTCCCGCATCGCTTTGTCTTGTGTTGTGTCGGGTTGAAGCTGCTGCATCTGGAATTCATCGGACAAGTAAGAGGCCATTTTCACAGAATTGGACGGTACGGGTGCGCCCGTTCCGGGTTCGCGGTCGGGAAATCCCTAGCTGCCATTTTGTGATCACAAATTATATTGTACGTGATATCAAAATTTCGTTCCCATCCCACTGCCCGAAGGTAATGCAATGACCGCGTCCCAATCCCCTGCTCTCTCCCAGCGTAAATTTCCTGTCCGTGGCACGCCATGGGCAGACCTCGAAGAGCGCCTCGACAGCGCCAAGGCTGGCGACTACCGCTGGGATGAGGGCAGGATGGCGCTATACGTGTACTGGCTGGACGACGCCCTGGGCGCCGTATCGAAGAACGCCGCTGCAAAGTACTTCATGGAAAATGGCTTGGGGCGTACAGCCTTTCCCAGCGTTCAACGCCTGGAGTCAGAAGTCATCAGCATGGCGTTGGCGTTGTTTCATGCTCCTGAAACCGCCAGTGGAAGCTTCACATCGGGGGGCACGGAGAGTATTTTTCAGGCCGTCAAATCGGCTCGCGGCCTGAAACGCGCGGCAGACGGCGCCGCTCGCAGTGGCCGCCTGAAAATCGTTGTGCCTCGTTCCGCGCATCCTGCTTTCAACAAGGCGGCGCACTACCTGGACATGGATGTTCAGCGCATCGACATAGCCAGCGATTTTCGGGTTGATGTCCAGGCGTTGAATGCTGCCATCGATGATCGCACCGCCCTGATCGTGGGATCGGCTCCCGGGTATCCCCACGGGGTTTACGATCCGATCAGAGAGCTTTCTGAGCTTGCGCAGAAACACCAGCTCCCCTTGCACGTTGATGCATGCGTGGGAGGCTTCCTGGCGCCATTCATGAAGCTCAACGGGGAACCCATACCGGATTTTGATTTTTCCCTGCCCGGGGTGACCAGTATCTCCGCCGATATCCACAAATACGGCTTCGCAGCGAAAGGGGCTTCGCTGATTCTGTACCGGGACGAGGTCTTCAAACAGCACCAGCGTTTTGAATTCGATGAGTGGCCACGCGGTCATTATTCGACGGACACTTTTCTTGGTACGCGCCCGGCCGGCCCCGTCGCGTCGGCTTGGGCGGTAATGAATTACCTGGGCGAAGAAGGCTATCGCCGCATTGCCGGGATCATCACGGAGACCCGCAACCGGATGATTGCCGGAATCGAAGATATCGATGGCCTGGAAGTGCTGCGCCCGCACAGCGAGCTTGCCTTTGTCCTCTATCGATCGACCGATACCTCGGTTGATATCAATGCGGTCGCGCAGCAGCTGAACAAAAAAGGATGGTTCGTGGGCGTGGGTGTAGAACCGGTCGCCATTCATTTCATGGTCAATCCCGTCCACGCGGCAGTGATGGACCGCTATCTTGCCGATCTCCGTGCCGCCGTCACCACAGTACGTGAGCAGAGACTTACGGCACAGACGAATGCCCATACTTACTGAACCGCCCGTTGACCACTAGAACGCCATACAGGGGGAGAAAATGACAGCCATCACAATTTCTCAACTGTCCAAACGCTATGGCGGTACTACCGCCCTGCGCGACTTGGATCTGCACGTGAAGCAAGGAGAGCTCCTTACCTTGCTTGGCCCGAGCGGGTCCGGCAAAAGCACCACGCTGGCCTTGATCGCCGGACTTGCGTTGCCGTCCGCTGGAACAATTTTCCTGGGCCAGCGCGATGTCACATTGCTTCCTCCCGCAAAGAGAAACATAGGCCT
>DASPIV010000496.1:0-3604 GCA_035628955.1 Bordetella sp. | reverse complement strand
AAACAGCGTGTGTGAGAGCTGCGCCTGGTTCAGGCGATGCAGAAAATAACTCTGGTCTTTCGTGGCGTCGAGCGCCTTCAGCAACTGGTATTCGCGCCCGTGCGGCCCGGCGATCGCGCGTACGCGGGCATAGTGCCCGGTGGCGATATGCTCGGCCCCCAGGGCCATGGCGTGGTCGAGAAACGCCTTGAACTTGATTTCGGCGTTGCACAGGACGTCTGGGTTGGGCGTGCGCCCTGCGGAATATTCACGCAGGAACTCGGCGAAAACACGGTCTTTGTACTCAGCGGCAAAATTGACGTATTCGAAGTCCACGCCCACCAGGTCGGCCACGCTGGCGGCGTCGAGCAAGTCTTGGCGAGTAGAGCAGTATTCGTCATCGTCGTCGTCTTCCCAGTTCTTCATGAACAGGCCGATGACTTCGTAACCCTGCTGCTTGAGCAGCCAGGCCGTCACGGACGAATCGACGCCGCCAGACATGCCGACGACCACTCGGCGGCCTTTGCCAGAAGATGAGCTTAGCGATGCAAGAGACATGATGGCGCTATTTTAAAGGGCGACGGGCTCGCCGGCCGGACGCGGCTCGGCCGCCAGTGAAACCTCCATCAGCCAGGCCCGGAACGCCTGCAGGATAGGCAGATTGGCCTTTTGCTCGGGATAGCAAAGGTAATAGCCCTGGCGGGCGCGGATCGGCAGTTGCAAGGCGACCGCCAGCCTGCCGTCGCGCAGTTCGTCCTCGATCAGGCAGCGCGGAATCAGCGCCACGCCGAAGCCCGCCGCCGCCGCCTGCGACAACAGCGAGTATTGGTCGAACCGCGCGCCTTCGAGCGCGCGGCGTGTGTCGCAGCCGGCCTGGTCGAACCATTCGCGCCAGCCCTCCAGCGCAGAAGTATGGTGCAACAGCGGATAGCGCAGCAGCGCATCGGCATTGTCGCAACCGTTGCCGATCAGGCGCGGACTGCATACCGGCACGACGTCGCGCCCCACGATGTAGTCGGCGCCGCTGCCTGGCCAGATGCCATCGCCGAAACGCACCGCGGCATCCAGTTCGGGGGTGGAAAAATCGTAGCCTTGGCGGTGCGGCAGGAACTCTACGTGGATATCGGGCCGCACCCGCATGAACGTGGCCAGCCGTGGGATCAGCCAGCGGGCGCCGAAGGTCGGCATGCAGG
This sequence comes from Bordetella sp., assembly GCA_035628955.1. Taxonomy (GTDB): domain Bacteria; phylum Pseudomonadota; class Gammaproteobacteria; order Burkholderiales; family Burkholderiaceae_B; genus Bordetella_A. The sequence continues at coordinate 2,432 of DASPIV010000496.1, read as the reverse complement.
TCAGGTGCAAGGTGCCGCCCTTGCCCTGGTGGGCAATCAGTTCGACCGTGGCGGCCTCGATCTGGCCCAGGCCGGCCTGGATTTTCTTCAGGTAGCTTTGCCCGGCTTCAGTCAAAACCAGCCCTTGCCTGATACGCAGGAATAATTCGACGCCCACGAAGGCCTCGAGATGTTTCACTTGTTTACTGACGGCACCCTGGGTCACGCACAACTCTTGGGCGGCCCGGGTAAAGCTGCTGTGCCTTGCAGCGACCTCGAAGGCCTGCAGATCGGTCAGGGATGGGCAGAATCGACGCATGGGGTGGCGCGGATGTTGTAATTAATTACAACTTGCGGCATGAAAAAAAGGAATAGCTTACGGAGAATCTTTCGTTTGCGCAAACCTCGCGTCCCAGCCCAAAATCTTCTAGTTTGCGAATCGCAACGTCCGATAACTTCCTACAGGGGAATTCATGCAACGTCGCCATGTCATTCTGGGATTGTCCCTCGCCGCGGTGCTGGCTGCGCCGCTGACCGCCGGCATCGCCCAAGCCCAAGATGCCTATCCGACCAAACCCATCCGCCTGGTCGTACCGTTCCCGCCCGGAGGCACGACCGACATCGTCGGCCGCCTCTTCGCCGACAAGCTCAGCCAGGCGCTGGGCCAGACCGTGGTGGTGGAAAACAAGGCGGGCGCCGGCGGCTCGATCGGCAGCGCGCAAGTAGCCAGCAGCAATCCCGACGGCTATACGCTGGGCATCGCCACGGTCAGCACGCACGGCATCAATCCGGCCATTTATCACAACCTGCCTTTCGACGCCGAAAAAGACTTCACGCCCATCTCGAACCTGGCCGCCGTGCCCAACATCATGGTGATCAATCCCAAGGTGCCGGCCAAGAATATCAGCGAATTCATCGTCCTGGCCAAGAAAGAGCCGGGCAAGTTCGCCTACGCCTCGGCCGGCAACGGCTCGGTGTCGCACATGATGGGCGAATTGTTCAAGATGGCCTCGGGCACCGACCTGATCCATGTCCCCTACCGTGGCGTGGGCCCGGCCCTGAACGATACGCTGGCCGGCCAGGTCGACGTGCTTTATGACAACCTGCCTTCGTCGCTGCCTCACGTGCAGGCTGGCAAGCTGGTGGCGCTGGCGGTTGCTTCGCCCAAGCGCGTGGCCGCCCTGCCCGATGTGCCCACCTTTGCCGAAGTCGGCCTCGCGCCGGTCAACGATTCGTCGTGGTTCGGCCTGATCGGGCCGGCCAACCTGCCCAAGCCCATTCTCGAGAAGCTGCACGCCGCCGTGGTGAAGGTCAGCGCCGACCCAGCCGTGGTGCAACGCCTGGAAAACCTGGGTGCCTCGCCGGTGGCCAACACCCCGGAAGAATACGCCCAGCAAATCTCGGCCGAGATCGCCAAGAACAAGCGTATCGCCAAAGAAGCCAATGTGAAGATCGACTGATCGATCTGCGGCCCCCGCCCCGGCGGGGGCCGTTTCCTGTATTGCTGTCGTATCGATTCTCCATGCTTATCAACGAACCTTTGTCTTATCGCCTGGCGTTGCCGGCACGCTACCCGGAAGCCTCTGCCGCGCTGGTGCTGGATTCGCCACACAGCGGCACGACCTATCCGCCCGACTTCGCCTCTTCGGCGCCGTTTGCCGCGCTGCGCACCGCCGAAGATACCTGGGTCGACGACCTGTGGAGCGATGCCATCGACATGGGTGTGCCGCTCATTGCCGCCGCTTTTCCGCGCGCGTATATCGACGCCAACCGCTCGCTCGAGGAAATCGACCAGCAACTGCTGGACCAACCCTGGCCCGAGCCCGTGCCCGATTCGCCCAAGGTGAAACTGGGTAAGGGCCTGATCTGGCGCATGCTCGATGACGGCACGCCGCTATATGACCGCAAGCTGAGCCTGGACGAAGTCCGCCATCGCATCGATGCCTGCTGGAAGCCCTATCACGCCCAGGTGGCGCGCCTGATCGACCAGGCGCACACCCGGCATGGCAAGGTATGGCATATCAACTGCCACTCGATGCCCAGCGTGGCCGGTGCCTATGCCACCGACAAGCCAGGCCTGGTGCACCCCGATTTTGTGCTGGGCGATCGCGATGGCTCCACCAGCGATCCCGCTTTCCGCGAATTCGTTGCCGAGTGGCTGCGCAAACGTGGCTACGGGGTCAGCGTGAACGACCCCTACAAGGGCGTGGAACTGGTACGCGCTTTCGGCCGCCCGGCCGATGGCCGACACAGCCTGCAGATCGAAATCAACCGCAAGCTGTACATGGATGAAGCCACCCTGCGGCCCTCGGCCGGCTACAGCACGCTGAAGGCCGATCTGCGAGACCTTACCGCCGCCCTGCTCGACTGGACACGCGCGCAAACGGCCTGAAGTGAAAACCCACCCCCGAAGCGCTGCGCGCTTCCACCTCGCGGCTGGCAGGCCGCTCGGA
>DASPIV010000495.1:0-3460 GCA_035628955.1 Bordetella sp. | reverse complement strand
CTCGACCTTGGGCTGATCGTTGATCACGATGTACAGGCTGTCGGGATGCCGCACCAGATAGTTCTGGTGATAGTCCTCGGCGGGATAGAAACCCTGCAGGTCTTCGACCGTGGTCGCCAGCGGGCGGGGATAAATGCCGGATTGGTCCAGCTGGGCAATGTAGGCCTCGGCCACCCGCCGCTGGGCGGGGTCGGCCGGGAAAATGGCCGACCGGTACTGGGTACCCACGTCCGGCCCTTGCCGATTGCGCTGCGTGGGGTCATGCACCACCGAAAAGTAGATCTGCAACAGCTGGCCGTAGGTAATGCGGGCAGGATCGTAGCTGACCTGTACGGCCTCGGCGTGGCCGGTGCGCCCACCGCTGACAGTGTCGTAGTCCGCGGTGGCGGCGCTGCCGCCCGCATAGCCCGACAAGGCTTGTGTGACGCCATCGACGTGCTGGAAGACCGCCTGCACACCCCAGAAGCAGCCACCGGCGAGCACAGCGGTGGCGGTGGGGGCACCGCCGGCCGGCAGGTCGGCGGCAGGCGGCGGAATATCGTAGACAACTTCGGCGGCCCGGCCAGGCGCCTGCAAGGCAAGCCAGGCGGCGCCCGCCACCAGGCCCGCCGCCGCCAGCTTCAGGCAGGCAGCGCGGCGGGAAGGAGAATCAAGCGGTATGGCGCGTCCGGCACGAGGGGATTTCATACGTGAGTTCCTGGATGTGTGGTCTGTCAAGAGGCCGTGGCCGCGAACGCCAGGGCCACGCCGTTCATGCAATAGCGCAAGCCGGTGGGCTTGGGGCCATCGTCGAAGACGTGGCCCAGATGTCCGCCGCAGCGGCCGCAATGCACGGCGGTGCGCACCATGCCGAAGCTGCGATCGCTGGTGGTGCCGATGGCATGCGGCAGCGGTTGCCAGAAACTGGGCCAACCGGTGCCGCTATCGAACTTGGTGGCCGACGAGAACAGGACCTGGCCGCATCCGGCGCACGCATAGACGCCGCTGCGATGCTCATCGTCCAGCGGGCTGGAATAGGGCCGTTCGGTGCCGGCCTGGCGCAGCACTCCATACTGCGCCGGGGTCAGCAGCGCGCGCCATTCGGCATCGCTGTGGGCGACGGCAAAGGTCTCCTGGGCCGCGCGTGCCTGCCCTCGGGGCCCGGCCAGTGCCCCGAAAAAACCCGCCACGGCGGCGCCGCCGCACGCGGCCAGGAACAACCTGCGAGTCGATTTCATGATCCGCTCCATAAGGGCCGGCGTGGCCCGCCCACGGCGGGCTGCGCGGCTGTGGGGTGTTTACTTCTTCATGCCGTCCTTCGACATGCCATCTTTCGACATGCCCTCCTTCGACATACCATCTTTTGACATGCCACCATGGGACATGCCGTCTTTCTTCATGCCGTCTTTCGACATGCCATCCTTGGCCATGCCCTGATGCTTGGCCATATTGTCCTTGCCCATGCCATCCTTGGACATCGAGCTTTTGGTCATACCGTCCTTGCTCATGCCGTCCTTGCTCATGCTGTCGGCCGCATAGGCGCCGCTCGCGGCCAGGGCCAGGCACATCGAGACTGCATAGATCGCGCGTTTCTTCATGGTGAAACCTCCGGATTGTCGCGGCACAGCCGCGGGGTGAAAATGCATCAGCTGCCGCCAAACCAGTTGTAGCCCTGGTCTTCCCAATAGCCGCCAGGAAACGCGTTGGTCACGTAGATGGCCTGGATATGCTTGGGGTTCTTGTAGCCAAGCTTGGTCGGCATGCGCAGCTTCATGGGAAAACCGTATTCGGGCGGCAGCGGCTGGCCGTCGTAAGTCAGGGCAAGCAAAGTCTGGGGATGCAGGGCAGTAGGCATGTCGATGCTGGTGTAGTAGTCGTCGGTGCATTTGAAGCCCACATATTTGGCCTGTAGATCGGCGCCCACCTGCCGCAGAAAATCCGAGAACCGCACGCCGCCCCATTTGCCAATGGCGCTCCAGCCTTCCACACAGATGTGGCGCGTGACCTGGTCCACCTGCGCCATTGCACGCAGTTGTTCCAGGCGCCACGGGCGCTTGTCGCCCACCAGTCCGGCAAGTTCCAGTTGGAAACCGGCCTCGTCCACTTGCGGCACGTCTTCGATGCCGTAATAAGCATTGAACGGAAACGGCCGCGTGATCATCGATTCGGGATAGGTGGGGGCCAGTTGGGCGGGATCGAAAATCCATCCCTGTACCCGGTCATTGAAGCGCGACACGGCAGCCAGGGCCTGTTCGACGCTGTCGTTGTCGCTCAGGCTGCAACCCGACAGCATGGCCAGCCCGCCCAATGTCAGGGTGCGCTGCAGGAACGCGCGGCGCGTGGGCTGCTCGACGCGCGACGCAAGCAGCTTGCGCGCTTCCTGCACGATGGCCGGGCCGTCCAGGCCGGGAATGGTGGGGCGTTTGCGCGAGTTCATCCCGATGTTTCCTTATTTGCCTCGGACCATGGTCATCAGCGTGCGCGGCACCAGGGCCACCATCAGCACATGCACGACCACGAAGGCGGCCAGCAACGCCATGGCAATGAAGTGCACATAGCGCGCGCCTTCGTATCCCCCCATCAGCACGCGCAGGGTCTCGAACTGCACCGACTTCCACAACACCAGGCCGGACAGCACCAGCACCGCGATAACGGCCATGGCGAACAGGTAGGCCAGGCGCTGCACGGCGTTGTATCGGCGCGGATCGGCGTGCGACAGGCGGCCACGTAGTGCGGCGGCCAGGTCGCTGGCGACGGCACGAGGCGACAGGGGAAAGAAGCGGCGCGCCAATCGGCCGCTGGCCAGGTTCAGGGTCAGGTACAGCAGCCCATTGGCGGCCAGCAGCCACATACCGGCAAAATGCCATTGCAGGGCTCCCCCCAGCCAGCCGCCCAGCGTTGCGCCGGACGGAAAATAAAAATCGAACAGGGGCGACGCGTTATAAATACGCCACCCGCTGGTAATCATGACCAGCACGGCCAGGGCGTTCAGCCAATGGGTGGCACGCAGCCAGCCGGGGTGTATTGCCTGGGCAATGCCAGCGGCGCCGGCCTGTGGGTAGGGGTGCAATGGGGTAGCCATGCAGGCATTCTTGCCCGCGCCGCATGGCGAAGTCCTCACGCAAACTTAAATTAAATGTGATAACTGGCCCGTGGCAATTGGCGACAATAGCGTTACCGGCCCGCATTCTCTTACCTAGCCATGTCCAAACGCATCCTGATCGTCGAAGACGATGTCCATATCGCAGACCTGCTGCGGCTGCACCTGCGCGACGAGGGCTATGCGGTCACGCATGCGGCCGACGGCGATGCGGGCATGCGCCAACTCGAAACCGGACGCTGGGATGCCCTGGTACTGGACTTGATGCTGCCGGGTATCGACGGGCTGGAAATCTGCAAGCGCGCCCGCGCCATGGCGCGCTACACGCCCATCATCATCACCAGCGCGCGCTCCAGCGAAGTGCATCGCATCCTGGGCCTG
>DASPIV010000494.1:0-6810 GCA_035628955.1 Bordetella sp. | reverse complement strand
GCGCGATCTCGGCCTGCGCAAAGGTACGCACTGCGTCGCGTAGCATGTCCAGGTCTTCGCCCAAGTCGAAATTCAAACCAGGAAGATTCATCGAAGTCTCCGTGAGAGTGGGTGCTTACATTGCGAACCCTGGCGCGAACTTGGGCACCGGCGGCATCCATGATGCACCGCAGCGGAAGGCCAGGCAATGGCAAGTCTTAATATTACGTTTACGTAAACGTAAAGTAGACACGGGTTTTCCCCTAATAAAAAACACGCGGGCACTTGTTAGACCATGCCAGAATTTAAGGGCTACCTGTCATACAGGCCAGTCCGGGTTTTCCGTACCCGGCTCCCCGGGGCGACAGGCCTCATGGACATCGGGCATCCGGGCATCCGACAGCCGGCGTCCGGGCAGCCGGCAGTTGTGGGCCACGGGGCCTATCTGGAGGACTTTGTTGTGATCGAATTCGCCGAACTGGACGAAATTGTTGCATTGCGGCGCGATATCCACGCCCATCCCGAACTGGCCTACGACGAGCATCGCACCGCCGGCCTGGTGGCCGACCGCCTGCGTGCCTGGGGCATAGAGGTCCACACGGGCATCGGCCGCACCGGCGTGGTGGGCGTGATCAAGGCCGGCACCGGTACCCGCGCGATACTGCTGCGTGCCGACATGGACGCCCTGCCTATCCAGGAAGCCAACGAGTTCGCGCACCGCTCACGCCATGACGGCAAGATGCATGGCTGTGGCCATGACGGGCACACCGCCATGCTATTGGCGGCGGCCCGCCACCTGAAGCAGGCGGGCGGCTTCAACGGCACGGTATATGTCGCGTTCCAGCCGGCCGAGGAAAACGGCGGCGCCGGCGCGCGCGCCATGATCGAAGACGGGCTGTTCGAACGCTTTCCGTGCGAGGCCGTGTTCGGCATGCACAACTGGCCCGGCCTGCCGGCCGGCAGCTTCGGAGTGTGCAGCGGGCCGATGATGTCCGCCGCCAACGCCTTCAAGATTACCGTTACCGGCCGCGGCGGCCATGCGGCCGCGCCGCAGGATTGCGACGATCCCGTGCCGGCCGTGCTGGCCATCGGGCAGGCGCTGCAAACCATCCTGACCCGCAGCAAGCGCCCGCTGGACGCGGCCGTCATTTCGATCACGCAATTACAGGCGGGCAATGACGTTACCAACATCATCCCGGGCACTGCGTGGCTGGGTGGCTCGGTACGCGCCTACAGCACCGACGTGGTCGACCTGATCGAGCGCCGCATGCACGAATTGGCCGAGCCGATCGCCGCCGCCCATGGCTGCCGGGCCGAGGTGTATTTCGAGCGGCGCTATCCCGCCCTGGTCAATACGCCCGATGAAACCGCCTTCTGCCTGGACGTGATGCGCGACGTGGCAGGCGCCGACCAGGCCCGCGTCATCGAGCCCGCCATGGCATCGGAAGACTTCGCCTTCATGCTGCAGACCAAGCCGGGCTGCTATGCCTTCCTGGGCAACGGCGACGGCGAGCACCGCATGGCCGGACATGGCCTGGGGCCATGTTCGCTGCACAACACCAGCTATGACTTCAATGACAGCCTGATCCCGGTCGGGGCTTCCTACTGGATCCGGCTGGCGCAGCGGTATCTGGCTTGAAGTGCGGGAAGGCGTGTGCCGCCTGTTGCCAGGTGTCCGGCTCCCGTCAGGGCGCCTGACACCGCTGTGGGCAGAAGGCCTCGCCATGCATCAGCGTGCGTTTTTATCGCGTTTTCAACCGGAGCCGTCATGAACAGAATTGCCGTGCTGTCGAGATTCGCCCAAGCCTTGGCCATCGCCGCCATCGCGACCGTTGCCAGCTCTGCACAGGCCCAGCCGGCCTGGCCGGGCAAGACCCTGACCCTGGTGGTGCCCTATACCGCCGGAGGCACCAATGACACCCTGGGCCGAGCCCTGGGCGAAGTGCTGCGGGCTGAGCATGGCACGGCCACCATCATCGAGAACAAACCTGGCGCCGGCGGCAGCGTGGGAGCCGACGCCGTGGCGCGCGCCAAGCCCGATGGCGCCACGCTGCTGCTGGCCTCGACCAGCCCGCTGACCATCTTCCCGAACCTGGTGAAGACTCCGTACGACCCGATGAAAGACCTGGTGCCGGTGGCCAGCGTGGCCGTCGGCCCGGTGGCCATTCTGGCCACCAAGGCTCTGCCGGTGCGCACCTTCGTCGAACTGGTCGACTACGCCAAGCAGCATCCGGGCAAAGTCACCTTCGGCGTGCCGGGCCTGGGCACGGTGGCCCACATCGGCATGGCGGCGCTGAACAAGCAACTGGGTATCGACATGCTGCAAGTGCCCTACCGGGGCGGCAGCCAGGCGGTTTCCGATGGGCTGGGCGGGCAAGTGGACCTGCTGGTGGTCAACACCGATATCACCCTGCAGCACGTCGAGGCCGGTAACCTGACGCCGCTGGCCGTGATGGCGCCGCAGCGGCTGGCGCCCTGGCCCAAGGTGCCCACCATGGCCGAACTGAACCTGCCCGGCATCCGCTATTTCTCGAATTTTGCCTTGTTCGCGCCGGCCGGCGTGCCACCCGAAGTCATGCAGTCCATGCAGGACCAGCTTGGCAAGGCACTGGCCAGCCCGCAGTACCAGCAGATGCTGGACAAGAATTTCATGCAGCCCGGCACGGGCATGGGGCAGGATTTTGTCGAGCAGGTGCGCGCCGACTACGCCAACAATCAGCGCGTCATCCGCGACAGCAATATCCGCGTGCAGTAGCGTTCAGGCGTGGCGTGGGCCGGCCATGATCAGCGCCATGCCGGCCAGGCACAGGCTCACGCCGGCCCAGTCGGTCAGGGCCGGCCGCACGCCGTCCACCGCCCATAGCCACAGCAGGGCCATGCTGACATAGACGCCACCATAGGCGGCATAGACCCGGCCCGAGGCGGTAGGGTGCAGGGTCAGCAGCCAGGCGAACAAGGCCAGGCTGAACGCGGCCGGCACCAGCAGCCAGGCCGAATGCCCGTGCTTGAGCCACAAGTACGGCAGATAGCAGCCCACGATTTCGGCCACGGCGGTCAGGGCGAACAGGCCCAGCGTGTGCAGCAGCGCCATGCTCAGGCCTCGTCGGGATAGCCCGCCACCAGGCGAGCCATGGCGGTGGGGCCGGCCTGACCGCGCTCGCGCAGCCCCTGTGCCGCGCCGGCCCGGTTGGCGGCTGGCTGGTTCTGGCTGACCTTCCACTTGCCGGTGATCTGTTCGATGGGCAGTTCGATACCCACGACGGCGGCCACCATTTTGTCAATGAAGTCGGCCGGTGCGTCGGCTACCGACCAGGGTCGGGCGAAGCCCGATTCGTGCTCGCTGGTCAGAGTATCGAGCAAGCCGCGCAGCCAGGCGGCATCGTCGATGGCGCGCAGCGTGCCGCGCGCATGCACCACCGCGTAGTTCCAGGTAGGCACGGCCTTGCCGTGTTCGTGCTTGGACGGATACCACGAGGGCGACACATAAGCGTCATCGCCCTGGAAGATGGCCAGGGCGGGCGCGCCGCTGCCGATCAGCCGCCACAATGGATTGGCGCGCGCCACGTGCCCGCGCAGCACACCTTGCGGGCCGGCGGCCGCGTCCAGGTAAAGCGGGATGTGGTTGGCATCGAAGCCGCCGGCGCCATCGCCGGTGACCAGCGTGGCCAGCGGCCGGGCGCGCATCAGCGCATGCAGCGCGGCGGGGCGGGTTTCCTCGAAATGGTGGGGCAGGTACATCGGGCTCTCCGGCACGCCGCTGCCGGGGGGCGGGGCGCGTTCAGGGTTTCTGGGTCAGCAGCAGTTGGCACTGCCGTTCTTGTTCGGCGATTTCAGACAGGGTGTCGTCGATATCGCGCCGCTGTTGTTCCAAAACCGAACGGTGCTTGGCCAGTACGTCGAGATATTGCCGCAATTGGATCGCGTTGTCGCCCGGACCGTCGTACATGTCGATCAGGGCACGGATTTCCGACAGTTGCAGGCCCAGCCGCTTGCCCCGCAAGGCGAGCTTCAGGCGGGTGCGGTCGCGCGCGCCGTACACACGGTTGCGGCCATCGCGCCCGGGGCTGACGATGCCCTGGTCTTCGTAGAAGCGGATGGTGCGCGGCGTGATGTCGAACTCGCGCGAGAGTTCGGAGATCGTCCAGGTAGGCGGCATGCGGTGTTTGGCAGTTTACGTAAACGTAAATTATGATGGCCTGGAACAATCGTCAAGCATATCCGAGAGGCCTCATGAATCCCAACGAGCATCAACTGCAGTATCCCTGGGGCGATGCGCAGCCCGAACCCGGCTGTGCCCAGCAGGTCGCCGACGGGGTGAAATGGATCCGCATGCCGCTGCCTTTCGCGCTGGACCACATCAACCTGTGGCTGCTGCGCGATGAAATCGACGGCCGCCAGGGCTGGACCATCGTCGACTGCGGCATCAGCCGTGACCAGGTCAAGGCGCTGTGGGAGCAGGTGTTCGCCAATGAGCTGGAAGGCCTGCCGGTGCTGCGCGTGGTGGTCACCCACATGCACCCCGACCACGTGGGGCTGGCGAATTGGCTGTGCGAGCGCTGGAATGCGCCGTTGTGGATGAGCATGACCGATTTCATGGTGGCCACCCTGTGGTCGTCGCGCCGCGGGGGGGCGGGCCCCAATGGCGAGGCGGCTGTCGCGCACTTCGCGCGCCACGGGCTTACCGACCAGGACGCGCAAGAACAGATCCGCCGCCGCGCCGGCTACTACCCTGATCTGGTGCCCGCCATGCCGCCGCGCTATACGCGCCTGCTGCACGGCGACGAGATCACCATCGGCGGCCGCGCCTGGCGTGCCATTGTGGGCTATGGCCACGCGCCCGAGCACATCGCGCTGTTCAGCCCCGAGCTGGCCACGCTGATCTCGGGCGACATGGTGCTGCCGCGTATTTCCACCAACATCAGCGTATTCGACTACGAGCCCGACTCGAACCCCCTGCCGCTTTACCTGAATTCACTGGACAACTACCAAGACCTGCCGGCCGACACGCTGGTGCTGCCGTCGCACGGGCGCCCATTCAAGGGTTTGCACGAGCGCATTGCGCAACAGCATCAGCATCATGCCGAGCGCCTGGAAGAAGTGCTGCAGGCCTGCGCGCAACCGCAGTCCACCTCGGACATCGTGCCGGTGCTGTTCAAGCGCAAGCTCGACCTGCATCAGCTTACGTTCGCCATGGGCGAGGCGCTGGCGCACCTGCATGCGCTGTACTTCGAAGGCAAAGTGTCGCGCCACACTGGCCCCGACGGCATCGTGCGGTTCACGGCGCGCTAAGCGGCCGCCCGCCAGGCAGAACGGCCGGCGCATCGGCCATTCTGCCTGCCGCTCAAAACTTCAGGCTGGCGCTCAGGCTATAAGTGCGCGGGTCGCCGGCCTTCACGTAGTCCGGCGACTGGTATAGCCAGTAGCGCTTGTCCGCCACATTGTTGATGCCCGCGCGGAACGTGGTCTCGTAGCCGTAGATGCGGGTGTCGTAGCTGGCACCGATGTTCACGATGGCGTAGTCGGGCACCTCGACCTTGTTCGATGCGCCCAGCATGGTGGCGCTGGTGTACTTCACATCGGCCCGCAGTTGCAGGCCGGGGAGTTGTGGCACCGAATAGGCCAGCTGGGCGGCGGCCACGAATTTCGGCGCACCCGCTACCCGGTTGCCCGTGAAATCGGAGCCACGCTTGTATTCCGAGTCCAGGAACATCACACTGCCGCCCACATTCCAGTGATGGGTGATGCGCGTGGATGCACTCAGTTCCACGCCCTGGAAGATCGACTTGCCGTCTTGCACCAGCTCGTTGGCCGCAGTGGTGTATTCCGCCTTTTTCTCGATCCGGAACAAGGCTGCCGTGGCCGCCCAGTCTTCGCGGTTGGTCTTGATGCCCAGTTCGTACTGCTTGCTCTTGAGCGGATCCAGCAGCTCGCCGAAGTTCGCATGGATGTTGCTTACCGTCGAGCCGGGTTCCAGCGATTCGATATAGCTGGCGTAAGCCATCGTCTGCGGCGTGAAGTTGTACATCAGCGCCACGGTCGGCGTCAGCACCCCGCTCTTTTCGTAGCTCGACGATTGCGTGCCGTCGGGGTCGAAACCCTTCTGCTCATAATCGGTGTAGCGCAGGCCGCCCAATACCGACCAGCCGCCCGTCAGATCGACCGTATCGCTGGCGAACACGGCCTTCTGCGTAATATCGGCGGCACGGTATAGATCCAGGCTGCCCTGGCTGTAGTACGTATTGGTGTTCTGCGTATGCAGGTTACCTGTGCCCTGCAACTGGTACACGCCGTTCGCGCTGTAGTCGTTTTTCTGCTTTTGCCACGAAGCGCCCACGGTCACGCGGTGTTGCAGGGGGCCAGTGTAGAAATTGCCTTCCATCATGGCTTGCCACTGGTTGAAGGAATAGGCCTCGCCATAGTCCGACCGGTAATCGTCGTAATCGCCCGCCTGGTTCCGCAGGAACAGCACCGATTCGTTGCGGCGCGTGCGCGTAGAGTTATAGGTGTAATCGGTGCGTACCGACCAGCCGGGCGAAAGCTGGTAATTCAGGCCGGTCGAGTAAAAGCGGAATTCGTTGTCCGCGTAGGGGCCGGCACCCACCAGCCTGCTGCTGTTGCGCACCGGCGAGGGCAGTTCGGTGCCTGCCATCGCGCCGGCATAAATCGTCGGTTCCTGGCCGATTATCTTGCGATCCTGGTAGATCGACTGGAAATCCCAGCTCAGCTTTTCGCTCAGGCGCGCATCCAGCGCCAGCGACACGGCCGTCTGGTAGAGCGACCCGTTGTTATACGTGTTGCCCTCGTTGTGCGTGACATTCAGCCGATAGCCAA
>DASPIV010000493.1:0-6213 GCA_035628955.1 Bordetella sp. | reverse complement strand
ATATGTCTGTTTCGATGCCGCCCTGCAGGAATCCAGGCTGGCCGCCAAGCCTGCCCTGCCCGACCCCGCGCGCTACCTGGCGCCGCCACCCGCGCGGCCCGCCGACCTGGTGATCAGCCAAGCCGCGGCCCTGCTTGCCGGCGCGCGCCGGCCCGTCATTCTGGCTGGCCGCGTCAGCCGCGACGAGACGGGTTGGCAGCAGCGTATCCGGCTGGCCGAGGCATTGAACGCCGAAGTGCTGACCGACCTGAAAGTGGGCTGCGCCTTTCCCACCGACCATCCGCTGCACGCGGCGCCCAGCGGGCATTTCCTGAACGGCGCCGCGAAAGAGGTGCTGCGTGGCGCCGACGTGGTGCTCAGCCTGGACTGGCTGGACCTTGCCGGCACCCTGCAGCAGGCTTGGGAGGGCGAACCCGTTGCCAGCAAAATCATCCAGGTGTCGGTCGACCACTACAGCCATAACGGCTGGAGCATGGACCACCAGGGCCTGCCGCCGATCGACGTGTTCCTGCTCAGCGAGCCCGAAGCGGCTGTTGAACTGCTCAATCAACAGATCGAGCCGCGTTCGACGCCCATGCCAAAAGCGGCGGCGCGGGCCGCGGCTGCCCAGGCGGTGCCGCAAGGGCCGTTGACCGTACCGATCCTGGCGGCCGTCCTGCACCGGGTGCTCGGCCAGCAGCAGACCTGCCTGATGCGCCTGCCTCTGAGCTGGAGCGGCGATCTGTGGACCTTCGGCCATCCCCTGGATTTCCTGGGCTACGACGGCGGTGGGGGCATCGGCTCGGGGCCCGGCATGGCGATCGGATCGGCGCTCGCGCTCAAGGGCACCGATCGCCTGCCGGTCGCCGTGATCGGCGACGGAGACTACATGATGGGAGTCAATGCACTCTGGACGGCGGCCAACGCCCAGATACCGATGCTGATGGTGGTATGCAACAACCGATCGTTCTTCAACGACGAATTGCACCAGGAACGCATGGCCCGCCAGCGCAACCGCCCGGTCGAGAACCGCTGGATAGGCCAGCGCATTGCCGACCCCGAGCCCGACCTAGCGTCGATGGCACGCGCGCAGGGTCTGACCGCCTACGGCCCGGTCGAAGATGCGGATGCCCTAGAGCAGGTCCTGCGCGAGGCGGTGGAGGCTGTACGGAACGGTGCGTCGGTCGTGATCGACGCACGCGTGCAACCGGGCTACAGCCCCTCCATGACGGCCGGCATGACCCGCTCGGACGACTGAGCGCCCTGCTTTTGCGCAGGACCACGACGAGGAAGACCTTTATGCACCCCCATCACATTCCCGATGGCGTCTTGCCGGCGCGGCGCGGCCTGTATTACGGCGGCGCATGGCATGAGCCCCAAGCCGGCATCTACGCCGACACCATCAACCCGGCTTGCAATCAAGTCATCGCCAGTGCGCCGATCGCCGATGCCGCCGATGTCGATGCCGCCGTCGTGGCGGCACACGCCGCGTTTCCCGCCTGGGCAGCCACCCCCCCTGCCGAGCGTGGGCGCCATCTGCGCAGAGCGGCGGCAGTGTTGCGCGATCATGCGATACCGCTTGCGCAGCTCGACGCGCTGAACAACGGCAACCCGGTCTCGGCGCTGGCGAACGACGCCGGCTTTGCGGCCGATTGCCTGGAATATTTCGCCGGCCTTGCCACCGAAATCAAGGGCGAGACGATTCCCATGGGCGACGGGAACCTGAACTATACGATCCAGGAGCCGCTGGGCGTGGTCGCGCGCATCGTGGCGTACAACCATCCGCTCATGTTTGCCGCCGCACGCCTGGCGGCGCCGTTGGCGGCCGGCAACACGGTGGTCGTGAAAGCCCCCGACCAGGCGCCGCTGTCCATCCTGAAACTGGCCGAACTGGTGGGCGCGATATTCCCGCCCGGCGTGGTCAATTTCCTGTGTGGCGGGCGCGAATGCGGCGACGCCATGGGCAGGCATCCGCTGGTGCGCAAAGTCACCCTGATCGGCGGGGTACCCACCGGCAAGGCCGTCATGAAAACCGCTTCGGACAGCCTTAAACCCGTGTTGCTCGAACTGGGTGGAAAAAATGCACTGATAGCCTACCCGGATGCGGACATCGACCGCCTGGTCGACGGCATTATCGGCGGCATGAACTTCACCTGGTCGGGCCAGAGCTGCGGCTCGACCAGCCGGGTCTTTCTGCATGAGTCGATTCATGACCCGGTACTGGCCAAGGTGGCCAGCCTGCTGCCGCAGCGCCACAAGCCCGGCGTGCCCATCGATCCGGCCACCACCATGGGCTCGCTCGTCAGCCGCGCGCAACTCGAAAAGGTCGAGCATTACGTCCAGCTGGGGCTGGCCGAAGGTGCCAGGCTGGTCTGCGGCGGCAAGCGGCCCGCCGACCCGGCATTGGAAGACGGGTTTTTCTACGAAGCCACCGTTTTCGCCGACATGCAGGCGCACATGCGCCTGGCACAGGAAGAAGTATTCGGGCCGGTCATGTCGGTGTTCAAGTGGACGGACGAAAGCGCCTTGTTCGAGCAGGTCAACGGCGTGGACTTTGGCCTGACCGGATCCATCTGGACGCAGGACCTGGACACGGCCCATCGCGCCGCCAGGCGCATGCAGACCGGCTATGTCTGGATCAACAATTCCAGCCAGCACTTCATGGGGGCTCCGTTCGGCGGCGTCAAGCAATCGGGGATAGGCCGCGAGGAGTGCTTTGCCGAGTTGCTCGAATTCACGTACTGCAAGAATGTGAACCTCAAGTTCCGATAAGCGGGGGTATATGCCTGGCCTAGAGCGGTTCCGAGCTGCCCCTGAACCTGACCTCGGCCACGGTGCGTTCGCCGCGCTGCGTCAATGAAAACGCGTGCCGGCCCGGGTAGCGCAGGGCCAGCCGGCGGCAAAGATTGCCCAGGCCGCCTTCGCCCTGCGCCAGATCATATGGCGCCTGCAAGCGGCCGGGATTGTCCACCTGGACCACCAGTTCGTCATGCCGGCACTGGGTCCTGATGTTGATCAGAAAATGATCGCGCTGGCCCGTCCGCACGCCGTGCTTGATGGCGTTTTCCACCAGGCCCTGCAGGGTCATGTGCAGTATCTGCCGGTCGAGCGAAGCCGGATCGATCTGGCAGCGGTACTCGAACTGCGTATCGAAGCGCAGGGCCTGTATGCGTATATAGGCCTGGGCCGCTTCCAGCTCTTCCGCCAGGCTGCATACGCCCTGCCCGTGCCTGTCCAGCGAATAGCGCAGGTAGGCCGCCAGCCGCCGGGTCATTTCTTCGGCAATGCCCGGACGCTCGGCCACTTCCGCCACGATGGTGTTCAGCGCATTGAAAAGAAAATGCGGTGCGATCTGCAATTGCAGGTGTTCGAGTTCCAGTCGCAAAGCACGGCTTTCCGCTTTCATTTTCGACATGCGTTCGGTGCGTGCGGCCAGTTCCGATGCCACGCCGAAATAGACCAGCGTCCAGATCGAGAGCACTCCCATGTAGTAGATGAAACTGAACCGGAACTGGTCGACGGGCAAGGTCCAGATGGTTCCGGCCGGGAACCGGCCATGAATGACCCAGGCAATGGCGGCCAACAGCGCCGAGGCCGCCAGGCACAGCAGCGCGGCACAGGCCAGCGCCAGCAGGGAGGCGTTTGCCCTGGACGAGCGGCGGCCATACAGCGCCGCGCAGCTGCTGGTCAGCAGGAACGCCAATGGATCCATGCCCAGCGTAAGCCAGAATGCCGCGGCGGCATTGTCGAATACCGCCACCCGGATCCCATACCCCATGGTTGCCAGGACCAGCCATCCCATGACCTGGGCCCGCCAGAACCCCGGGGCGAAACCCTTCCGGCCGAACTCTGCGCCGATCGATCCCAAGATCATGGGCACGCCTTCAGAAATTGTCATCGCGAGCGGCCGTCATGTTCCCGGAAACCCCGGATTCACCCGGCCCGCACTGTTGTATTGGCAAAACTTAGCCAATCACCCTCGGCAATGCCACCTCTTTTCGACGAAACCGCCCATAGGCTCGACGAAATCGGCGGAATGGAACCTGGCGGCCGCGCTACGCCGCCTTGCCTCATGGCTGGCGTACGCGTGCCGGCCCGCTTTCCAGCCTGCGGTGCCAGCGCGCCAGCCATGCGCCGGTAGCAGCCCACGCCAGGGCAATACCCGCACCGATACCCAATGCCAGGCCCGGCTGTTCGGCGATCAGGTCCACGCCGCGCTTGATCCAGCCGCTCAAGGCATCGGCGCCGCGATACACGACGGTGTCGTTGAAGTTCTTGGCTTTGTATTTCTGTTCGGCCGGCAGCACCGTGTAGAGCATTTCGCGGCCCGGCCGCACCAGCGCGTACTCGCCGGCCCGGCGCGCCACCATCACCACCACGAACACCGCGAACACCGGCGCCAGAGCCAGCCACAGGAAACCGGCCACCAGCAGCAGCGGCACCGCCGTCAGCAACACCCCTACCCCCAGACGCTGCGCGATGCGGCCCGTCAGGAATAACTGGGCAAGAATGGCCAGGCCCTGCACCGCGACATCGATCAAGCCGAACACCTGGGTCTGGCGCGCCCGGTCGGGAAAGTGCTCCGCCACCATGCGGGCCTGCTCGAAGTACAAGAATGTGCTGACGCTGGCCAGCAGCGTCACGAACAGCGCAATACCCAGCAGATACCGGGAACACAGCAATTCGGAGATGCCGGCAAACGGATTGCCGCCTAGCGGCCGATGGCGCTGCGCGGCGTCGGCCGGCGCGTTGTGGGCCGGCCCGTCATCGGTGCAGGGATGGCGATCTCGCCAGCGGTGCAGCCAGGCCGCTGCCCCGGCGCTGGCGGCCAGCAGCACCGCAGCCAGCAGCAACAGGCCGCCATGGCCCAGGGGCACGACCAGCAGAGCCCCCAGCATCGGCCCGGCCAGCCCGCCCAGGCTGGCGCCGCCCGCGATCAGCGCAAAGAGCCGGCGCGCCTGCTCGCCGGCGAACAAATCGGCCAGCACGCTCCAGGCCAGCGAAATGGCCATCAGGTTGAACACCGACAGCCAGATATAGAACGCCCTTCCGGCCCACACGCTATCGGGCCGCAGCCACAGCATTGCCGCAAAGCCCAGCAGGTTCAGCACGAAGAAGCCATATACCCACGGCACGATGTGCCACCGCGGCACCGCCGAAGCTACCCAGCCAAACAGCGGCAAGGCCGCCAGCGTGGCGACGAAAGTACCGGTGAACAGCCACTGCAGATTGTCCACTCCGCCCGCCACGCCCATGGTCTCGCGCACCGGGCGCAGCATGAAATACGCGGTGAACAACAGGAAGAACATTGCCAGGCCGGCCGCCACAACCGGTAGCTCGCCGCGGCGCAGATTGAACAGTCGGGAAAGCAAGCGGGGCCCGTGCTCTCAATGGGCCGCCAGCGCGTCCTTGACGATGACGCCGTCCTTCATGATCACCATGAAGTTCTTGTCGGGGTCGCCGATCAGCGCAATGTTCTCGAGCGGATTGCCATCCACCAGCAGCAAGTCGGCAAGCGCCCCCTCGCGCACCACGCCCAGCTGGCCGGGATACGGATTGCGCTTGCCGGACAAGGCCAGCAGTTGCGCGTTGGTGCCCGTGGCCATGATCAGGGTTTCGGCGGGCGAATACCAGCGCGTCAGGCTGGCCAGCAGCTGGCCCTGCTGTTGCGCCAGCTGGCTGGAAAACAGGATGTCGGTGCCGAATGCCGTCTTCAGCTTGTGCTTGATGGCAAGCCGGTATGTGCGGTCGGTTCCCGCAAAGACTTCCTGGGCTTTTTCCCATTCATCCGAACCCCGTGGAAACGCGTCCGCGAGCGCATCGGGAAAAGCCTGGGTACTGAGCCAGGTGCCCGATTTGGCCATCAGTTGCGCGGTCTCGTCGTCCATCAGGCTGGCATGCTCGATGCACTGCACACCAGCCCTGATGGCGCGCTGGATCGCTTCGGGCGTGTAGGCATGCACGGCCACATAAGTGCCCCAGTCCGAGGCTGACTGCACTGCGGCACGCAGCTCGGGCTCGCTGAATGTCACCACGTCCAGCGGGCTGTGCGGCGACGAGACACCGCCGCCGCCGGTAAGTTTGATCTGTGTGGCGCCGTACATCAGCTGTTCGCGCACCCGCAGCCGCACCTCATCAGGGCTGTCGGCGATGGCGCTGTCGCCCACAATGTCATGGCGTGAAGCCGGCTCGCCCAGCGTGCGCGGCAAGTCGGACTGGCTGCGGAAGTCGCCG
>DASPIV010000492.1:0-2472 GCA_035628955.1 Bordetella sp. | reverse complement strand
GCGCGCGCCCCACGCCACGCAGCAAATGCGCGATCACCGGGCCGCGTACCGCATCGGCAGGCGCGGGGGCATGCACTGCCAGGGCAATCACGGCGTCGTCCGGCGCGACCTCGGCCTGTGCGTCGTAGCGCAGCACGGCGGCGGGCAAGTCGATTTCATAACGCACCCGTGCGCCGCCCTGCCCCGCGGTTTGCAGCCGCAGCGTGCCGCGCCGCGGGCATGGCGGCCGGCCATGCTGCAAGGGCGGCGTGGTGAATGGCGCGCAGCGCGGCCGCATCGCCTGTTCCCAATGCCAGGCGCAGTCCAGCAAGCGTTGTTCGGCATAATCGCGGCCCAGCAGTTCCAGGCCCACCGGCAGGCCATCGCCGGTGAATCCCGCCGGCAGGCTCAGTGCGGGCATGCCCGTGGCCGCGGCAAGCTGACTATTGGCCCCGGCCTGCGCCTGCCCCGCCATGGCAGGCCGGCAACGCAGTACGGGGTAGGCCAGCATGTCGACGCCATGCCGCTTCATGCCTGCCAGTACCGCGCGCCGCAACAGGCGCCGCGCCCGCAGCGCCGCCTGTTGGCGCGACCCATCCGGGTCGCGCATGCCGTCGCGCTGGCGCAGTACGGCGTCCAGTTGTTCGTGGTGCAGCCCCTGGGCCAGGATATCGGCCAGGCCGCTTACCGGAGCCTGGCCCTGTGCCGCCAGATAATCGGCCAGAGCCTGCCGAAACTCGAACGGTGTCAGGCTGCTGTCGCCCAGCAGGGGGTCGAGCCGGGGGATGGCCACATCGGTCAGTTCGGCCCCCAAGCCCTGCATGGCTGCCAATGCCGCATACGCCACCGCCGAAACCTCGCTTTCGTCGGGCTGCGAGCCGAACAGGCTGCGCACCAGGCCGATGCGCGCCCCCGCCAGCGCGTTTGGCCGCAAGGCGTCGCGATACGAAGCCGGCACATGCCGGGCTGCGCGTGTGGTGGCGGGGTCGCTTGCATCGGGTCCGACGATCACATCCAGCACTAGCGCCAGGTCGGCCACCGAACGCGCCAGGGGCCCGGCGGTGTCCTGGGTTACCGATAGCGGCACAATGCCGGTGCGGCTGGCCAGGCCGCGCGTCAGCCGCAGGCCCACCAGGTTATTGACCGCGGCCGGCACCCGTATCGAGCCGCTGGTATCGCTGCCCAGGCCGGCCACCGCGAAGCTGGCCGCCACCGCGGCCGCCGTACCGCCGCTGGAACCGCCCGGCACCCGCTCGGGCGCATAGGGGTTGCGGGTCTGGCCGCTTAGCGACGAAATATTGGTGATGCCGCAAGCCAACTCGTGCAGCGTGGTCTTGCCCAGGATGATCGCGCCGGCCTCGCGCAGGCGGCGAACCGCGCTGGCATCGCCGCCCGGCTGCCAACTGGCCAAGGCCAGCGTGCCGGCCGTGGTGGGCAGGCCCGCCACGTCGAAATTGTCTTTCACCAGCAAGGCAACGCCGTGCAGAGGTCCGCGCACTTGGCCCCGGGCCCGCTCGCCATCGCGCATCCGGGCCTGCGCCAGGGCCTCGGGATGCAGCGCGGCAATGGCATTCAGGCCCGGCCCCTGGCGGTCATACGCGGCAATGCGGCGCAAGTACGCCAACACCAGGGCCTGCGACGTCAAGACGCCTTGCGCCATCAAGGCCTGCAAGGCGGCGATGTCGGATTCGACCGCGATCAGGTCGATGTCGGGCAAACCGGCGGGTGCGTGAGTCTCGTGCATGCTGATCGAACGGGCGGCCTGATCAGCGGAAATGGCAGGCCACCCACTGTACCGGCTGGTCCGCGCCGGCCGGGCGCGGGGCCAGGGCGGGGGACTGCTCGCGGCACACCGGCTGCGCCAGCGGACAGCGCGTATGGAAACGGCAGCCGGGCGGCGGGTTGGCCGGGCTGGGCGGATCGCCCGGCAACAGGCGCCGTTGCGCCGGCTTGTGCGGATCGGGCACCGGCACCGCCGACAGCAGGATTTCCGTGTACGGATGCAGCGGCCGCGAGAACAGCGTATCGCGGTCGGCCACCTCGACGATGCGGCCCAGATACATGACGGCCACGCGATGGCTGATGTGGCGCACCACCGCCAGATCGTGCGCCACGAACAGATAGGCGATACCCAGTTCACGCTGCAGGTCCATCAGCAAGTTGATCACCTGCGCCTGCACCGATACGTCCAGCGCCGACACCGGCTCATCGCACACGATCAGTTTGGGTTGCAACGCCAAGGCGCGCGCAATGCCCAGGCGCTGGCGCTGGCCGCCGGAAAACTCATGCGGGTACCGGGCCATGGCCTCGGGGCGCAGGCCCACTTTGGCGAACAGCCAGGCCAGTTGTTCCTGGCGCGACCGCGCGCCCTGCAGGCCCGGAAAATTGCGCATCGGCTCGGCTACGATCTGCCCGGCCGACATGCGCGGATTCAACGACGCATACGGGTCCTGGAAAATGATCTGCATGTCCCGGCGGCGCTGGCGCAACTGT
>DASPIV010000491.1:0-2465 GCA_035628955.1 Bordetella sp. | reverse complement strand
ATGCGTGGCGATAAAGGCAAGCTGGAAGCCGCAGGTGAAAAAACCCAGCGTCAGCAGGCAATAGCCGCGATGCCGGCAGGCATGCAGCACCGCTTGCTTCAGCGGCACGGCAGGCTCTTGCGCGGCCAGCGCGGCAGCGTTCGGTACGGGGCGGTCCAGCAACAGGCCCAGCGGCGCCACCAGCAGCATCAGTACTGCCAGGCCCCATAGCGAGGCCGACACGCCCGCGCCTTCGCGCAGGACCTGGGCGAACGGCACCAGCACCACCTGCCCCACCGACCCGCCGGCACTGGCCAGCCCCAGCGCCATGCTGCGCCGCTGCGGCGTGGCCGCGCGCCCCACCGCCGCCAGCACCACGCCGAAGCTGGTGCAACTGATGCCGATGCCCACCAGCACGCCCATGCCCAGTATCAGCAGCACGGGCGAATGCGCCGCCGTGGCCAGTGCCAGGCCGGCCGCCACCGCAGCCGCCCCGAATGCCACCACCGGCGCCGAACCATAGCGGTCGGCCGCGGCCCCGGCAAATGGCTGCGCCACGCCCCACACCAGGTTGTGCACGGCAATGGCAAACGCAATCTGCGTTACCGGCAGGCCGCGCTCGAATGAAAAAGGATTGATGAACAGGCCGAACGTCTGCCGTACGCCCATGGCCGCGCTAAGAATCAGCGCCGCCGCCACCACGACCCAGATGGCCGGATTGCCGGGCAGTGGCCGTGCAGTATCTGCGGTTTGCATGATGATGCGATCTCCTTTGCCGGCATGGTGGCAGCGCCCCACGGCGCCGGCAAAGGAAAAGATTTTGTCGCCGGCTGAAGAAATTTCACTCGCTCAACAGCCACTGCCGGAACGCCAGCAATTCGCTGCGCCGCGGCACCCCGTCGGAGCTGACCAGCCAATATGCGGTTTCGGCCTGCAGCACCGGCAAAGCCAGGGCCACCAACGTGCCCGCCGCCAGGTCGCGGTCGACCAGCGGGCGCCGGCCCAACACCACGCCCAGCCCCGCCGCCGCCGCTTCGAACGCCAGCTGGATCGTGTCGAAGCGCAAGCCGCCAGCCAGTTCGACCCGGTTCAGCGCGGGGTCGTCCACCCGTTCCAGCCAGGCCTGCCAGTCTTCACTGGCCAGGTCCACATGGATCAGGGTGGCGCGCGCCAGATCGATCCGCCCTTGTTCGTCGGCCAAGGTATCGCGATAGGCCGCGCTGCATACCGGCACCAGCGTTTCGCCAAACAAGCGTGCCCAAGTGGCCGCCGAAACCGGGCCGCGGCTCATGCGTATGGCAAAGTCGAAGCCATCTACCGGAAACCCCACATGCCGCTGCGACGTGTCGATGGCGATCTGTACATCCGGCCACTGTGCGCGAAAGCTGTGCAGGCGCGGCAGCAGCCAGCGCGAGGCCAGCGTCGGCGCACAGCTGATGGCGATGCCGCGCCCGCCTCGCGCGGCCGGCAGCCGTTGAGTGGCCGTGGCGATCAGCGACAGGGCCTCGGAGACATACAGCAGGTAGTCGGCCCCTTCGGGCGTCAGCGACAGGCCGCGCGGCCCGCGCACGAACAAGTCCACGCCCAGCGCCTGCTCCAGCCCCACGATGCCGTGGCTGACCGCGCTGGGCGTCACGTTGAGTTCGGCCGCGGCCAGCTTGAAGCTGCACAAGCGGCCGGCGGCCTCGAAAAAACGCAGTGCGGGCAATGGCGGAAGACGGCGCGGCATGAGCGGATGTCCTTCAGGCAAGGCCGGCGGCACTGTCCGGCAATGGCGCCTAATAGTAGCGGATTCGAGGCGCCTGGCCCCATGGCAAAGCCAATCTGGCTCTATCCGCATCCCACGCCATGCCACAGCATGACACCTGTAGACAGCCGCCGCGCGCGGCATGCCCAACAGAAGGAACCTACGTGGACTCAATGACTTCATCCGCTTCATCCCAGGCGCACCCCGCCATCGCCGGTCGCGCACGCTACCTGGCGCCGTCGCTGCGCACGTTCCAGGCCTACGAGCAGCCGCTGGTACTGGTACGTGGCGATGCCCAGTACCTGTGGGATGAGGCCGGCAAGCGCTACCTGGACGGCCTGGGCCAGAACCTGTGCATCAGCGTGGGCTACAACAACCCGCGCGTCACGCGCGCGGTCATCGAGCAGGCCGGTACGCTGCAGCATGTCACCACCATGTTCTTCAATCCGCGTCCGGTGGAATTGGCCGAAAAACTGGTCAGCTGGATGCCGCCTGAAGAAGACTGGGTGGTGCACTTCGTCAACAGCGGCGTCGAGGCCATTGACCTGGCGGTGCAGATGAGCCGGGTGCATACCGGCAATTTCGACGTGGTGGGCCTGCGCAACAGTTTCCACGGCCTGCATGCGGTCGGGCAGGCGCTGACCGGCATGTCGACCTGCCGCCAGCCGATACCGGCGGCCCCCGGTTTCGTGCATGCCATGCATCCGGACACTTATCGCGGCGCGTTCGGCACCGATAC
>DASPIV010000490.1:0-6598 GCA_035628955.1 Bordetella sp. | reverse complement strand
TTGGCCATCATGCCGTAAATGACGAAAGGCAGCGACGGCGGCAGGATCGGGCCCAGCGTGGCCGAGGCAGCCGTGACGCCCACCGCGAATTCGGTCTGGTAGCCATGGTCTTTCATGGCCTTGATCTCGATGGTGCCCAGGCCCGCGGCATCGGCGATGGCCGTGCCCGACATGCCGGCGAACACGACCGACCCCACGATATTGACCTGGCCCAGCCCGCCCCGCATCCAGCCCACCAGCGCCACGGCAAAGTTATAGATGCGGCCGGTAATGCCGGCAATGTTCATCAGGTTGCCGGCCAGGATGAAGAACGGCACGGCCAGCAGCGGAAACGACTCGACGCCCGCGATCATGCGCTGCGCCACCACCACGTCGGGCACACCGCCCGACCACAGCACGAAGAACAGCGATGCGCCGGCCATCGACACCGCCACCGGCACGCCGAAGATCATCAACAACAGGAAGGTTCCGATCAGAATTCCCATGGGGGCTCCTCGTGCTTGGGTCAGTCCAGGCTTTGATAGGCCGCGGGGTTCTCCAGCGACGAATAGCCCTGGCGCCAGTTCTGCACGCTGACTTGCACCGAGCGCACGAACATCATCGCGAAGCCGGCCAGCGCCAGCCAATACACATAGGCCTTGTTCCACATGATGGTGGTCATGGGCTCCACGCCCACCAGGTCGATGTAGCGGTACACCAGCCACACGGCATAGCCGAAGAACAGCGTGCGCACCAGGTCGACCAGCGTGGCCAGCGAGCGCGCGACGCCCTTGGGCAGATAGCGGTACAGGAAATCCACCTGGATATGGCGGCAGGCGCGCACGCACATGGCCGAGCCCATGAACACCACGCCGATCAGGGCGTAGACGGCCAGTTCTTCGGTCCAGGCAAACGAATTGTTCAGCACGTAGCGCGTGAAGAATTGCAGGAAGACCAAGCCACCCATCACCCAGAACAGGGCCAGGCAGAACCAGTCTTCGAATGCATAGCCGGACAGATCCACGCGCTGGTGCTGGTCGGCTTCTTCGAAGCTGTGGACGATGGATTCGACCGACGCCTGGTGCGGTTCGACGGCGGCAGCGCCCGCGCCATCGTCGCGATATTGGGCCATGGCCGGCGTGCCGGTCCCGGTATTGACGTGCATACGTTCCCCCTGTCGATGGTGGACAGCCGGGGCCGCACGCGGCGGCCCCGCCGGCGGGCTTACTTGACCGCCTGGATCGCTTCCCAGTCGGCCTTTTCGTAGCCGTACTGCTCGAACGGCACCTTCTTCAGCACGATCTCGCGGAATGCGCCGGTATCGACTTCGGCCACGTTCAAGCCCTGCTTGCGAAACACATCGACCAATTCTTTTTCGCGCTTGGCGACTTCGACCGACGCCGTGGCTGCGGCCTGCTGGGCCACTTCAGAGAAGATCTTGCGGTCTTCTTCGGACAGGCTCTTCCACAGCTTGCCCGAGATGACGGTATTCAGGTGATCGACGATATGGCCGGTCAGCACGATGTTCTTCTGCACCTCGTAGAACTTCTTGGCCTCGATGGTGGTCAGCGGGTTTTCCTGGGCTTCGACCGTGCCGTTCTGCAGGGCCAGGTATACCTCGGCGAATGCAATGGGCGAGGTATTGGCGCCGCAGGCGCGCGGCATGGCCAGATAGGCCGGCACGTCGGGCACGCGCATCTTCAAGCCCTGCATTTCCTGGCAAGTGGTAAAGGCGCGGTTGGACGTGGAATGGCGCGTGCCGTAATAAGTGGTGGCGACGATGTGATTGCCGCTTTTTTCTTCGTAGCCCTTGGTCAGTGTCTTGTAGATGTCGCTCTTGGTGTAGGCCAGCAAGTGCTCGGGGCTGCGGAAAGTATAGGGATAGTAGGTAACGCCGATGCGCGGGAAGCTCTTGGCCGCGAAGCTGGAACCGGAAATGATCATGTCCACCGTGCCCAGCGTCAGGCCCTGGTTGATGTCGTTCTCCTTGCCTAACTGGGATGCCGGGTACACATCGATGTGATAGCGGCCGTTGGTGCGTTTCTCGATTTCCTTCGCGGCCCATACCGAGCTGGTATGGAACGGCTCGGATGTCTCGTACACATGCGCCCACTTCAGCTTGGTCTGGGCCAATACGCTGCCCGATGTGGCCAGGATGGCGGCGGCCAGTAGCGCCTTGACGGCATTGCCTTGCTTCATCGTTGTCTCCTCTCGTGAGGTTGAGCAGGTGGCGGCGTGGTTTTTATGGAAGCCGCTGCCTTTGGTGGGGGTCAGGATTCACATACAAGCTGCACCTTGGTACTGCGCTTGCGGTCGGCCGCCAATTCGAAGGCCTCGGCCGCGCGCTCGAGCGGCAACTGCGCGCTCATCAACGGCCGTACGTCGACCCGGCGCGTGCGCAGGAACGAGACAGCCCAGTCGAATTCAATGCCGGCACGGAACGCGCCGACGTAATCCAGCTCGCGCGCCATGATGTTGTTGGCGGGAAAGGCGATGCCCTCGGCGGGCAATGTGCCCACCTGCACGATGCGCCCGCCACGGCGCACCGCCGCCAGGCAGGTGTGCAGGGCGGCAGGACTGCCGGCCGCCTCGATGGCGATATCGGCCAAGTCGGCCAGCTCGGCGGGCGCGGCCACATCGGACCGCAAGACCTCGTCGGCCCCCACCTGCCGGGCTATCCGCAAGGGCCGGTCGGCGATATCGGCCACTACCACGCGCGCCGCCCCGGCCAGCCTGGCAGCCATGACCGTCATGCAGCCTATGGTGCCGCCGCCGGTAACCAGCACGGCCTTGCCCAGCAGCGGGCCGGCGCGATGCACGCCGTGCAATCCGATGGACAGCGGCTCGGCACAGGCCAGCTCGCCCAGCGAAATGTCTTCGTGAACCGGTGTCAGCTGGCGCTGGTCCATGACGAAGCGTTCGCGGAACATGCCCTGCACATGCGGATAGATACTGGCGCTGCCCAGGAAACGCATGTTGCGGCACAGGTTGTCGCGCCCGCCCCGGCAGTAGTCGCACTGGCCACAGGGATGAGACGGATTGATGGCAACCTTCATGCCGGGCTGCGCGCGCGTGACCGCACTGCCCACGCGCAATACCACGCCCGACGCCTCGTGCCCGGGTATCAAGGGTTCGCGGATGACGAAAGCACCGACGCGGCCATGCAGGTAGTAATGCAGGTCCGAGCCGCAGATGCCTGCCGCGCCCAGGCGCAATTCGACATCGTGCGGCGCCAGGATCATGTCGTCGTCGGTTTCCAGGCGCAAGTCGCGGGCGCCATGAATCCGGCAGGCCAGTGTCATGTCTTCACCTTGTCGGACGCGGGTGCCCAGTTGGCGGTCAGGCGGTCATGCGAGCAGGACAGGTGATGCCGCATCGCTTCGCGCGCTCGGGCCGCGTCACCGGCCGCAATGGCCTCGATGACCCGTCCGTGTTCAGAGATGGCGGCCTTCCAGCTTGCGGGGTTCTCGAAGTAGTCGCCCAGCTTTACGGACAGCGGGTTGTGGCGTTCGTCGAACAGTTCGCCCACGACCCGCAGCAGCACGGAATTGTTTGCGATTTCGGCAATGCGCAGATGGAACAGCCGGTCGCCCTGGATGGGCACCTGCCCCGCCGCGGCTTCTTCCTGCATGGCCTGCAGGGCCTCGCGCAAGCCGTCCACCTGGGCCGGCTGGGCCAGTTCGGCCGCCTGGGCCGCCAGTTCGCCTTCCACCACCTGACGCGCGCGGATGGTTTCAAGCGGGCTTTCGGCCACCACGCTGTCGGCCGCGACGCGGCTGCGCACATAAATACCCGAGCCCATGCGGACTTCGACCAGCCCTTCGACTTCCAGGGCGATCAGGGCTTCCCGCACCGACGGGCGCGACACGCTCAGCTTGAGCGCCAGGTCGCGCTCGGGCGGCAGGCGCGCACCCACGGGGAATTCACCGGCCTGGATCAGCAGCCGCAATTGATCGGCAATCTGGCGGTACAGGCGGCGGGGTTCGATGGGTTGGAAGGGCATAAACGAGGGAAAGCGGCTAAAAGGTAAAGTGGCCTTACCACTTTGCCGCATCTTGCGCCCAGGCTAGCCAGCGTCACAATTAGGGTTTCCGCTAGCCTACAAAGCCGAAGATGGCTGCTCCGACGCGCCACAGCGGCAATGCGAATCTGTTAAAAACGACGCGCCACATCCCGGTTATCTTTCATGCCCCATACCCCGCACCCTTCTCCGTACAAAAGCACAGGCGGATTGCGCCGCATCCTGAACGCCTTGCGCTATTCGCTGCAAGGGTTGCGCGCCGCCATCAAATACGAGGCTGCCTTCCGCCAGGAACTGGTCTTGGCGATTCTGCTGATTCCAGCGGCATTCTTCCTGGGCCGCACCACCGATGAAGTCTTCATCCTGATCGCCTCGGTGATCCTGGTATTGGTGGTGGAACTGCTGAATTCGGCCGTCGAGGCCCTGGCCGACGCCCTGTCGGTGGAAACGCACCCCCTGCTCGGCCGCGCCAAAGACCTGGGCAGCGCGGCCGTCATGCTGATGCTGCTGTTCACCATAGCGGTGTGGGTTGGGGTGGCGATCAGTCGGTTTGTGCTTTGAGCAATAGAAGTTCGGGGCGGGGTTGGGGTCTTACTTCTGGCGTCGGATCGGGGTGGCGTGAGCGCCTTGCTTCACGGTGCCGTCGGGCGCCCTGCGCGCCCGGCCCGGCCCCGAGGCGCTGCGGCGCTCACGCCACCCCGATCCGACTTGCAGACGTTCAAATCCCACCGTCGCTGGGGCGAGTTTCGTGCTTAGGTGCTTGGCGCATGAGGACTTTGAGAGGGAAAAGATGTGCGGGGCCGGCTTTTTCAGCCGCCCTGCGCGGCTGAAAAGGCCATTCGTATGTTGGAATGCGCCGGTTCTTAACCGACCAAGGCCTCACCCTCTGCATGCCACCACCCGAAAGGCCATTCCCCGCCGCGCGGGGCGGCGTACGGGCTCTGGCGCCTCGGGGCCGAACCGGGCGCGCAGGGCGCCCGACGGCACCGTGAAGCCAGGGCCCGCACGCCGCCATGACCCGACGCCAGAAGAACAAGCCCCCATCCACCGACGCCACCCTCTATACTTCCAAGCATGGCTAACGACCCCTCTCATCGCGTCGTCATTGTCGGCGGCGGCGCCGGCGGCCTGGAACTTGCCGCCAAGCTCGGCCGCAAGCATGGTCCGCAGTGCGTCACCCTGGTCGACTGCCGCCCCATCCACATCTGGAAGCCCTCGCTGCACGAGGCGGCCGCCGGTACGCTTGACATCTACCAGGAAGGCCTGTCGTACCTGATGCTGGCCAATCTGTGCGGATTCACCTTCGCACTGGGCGAACTGCAGGCGGTGGAGCGCGAGCGCCGCGTCATCACCGTGGACAAGGTGATGGACAGCCATGGCGACATGGTGCTGCCGCCGCGCGAATTGCCTTACGACACGCTGGTACTGGCGCTGGGCAGCGTATCCAATTTCTTCAACACCCCCGGCGCGGCCGACTATGCGGTCACGCTGGACACCACCGACAATGCCGAACAATTCCGCCTGACCATGCTCAAGGCCATGGTGCGGGTAGACCAGGCCAAGGTAAGCGATCCGTCGGCCAGGCTGGACGTGGCGATCGTGGGCGGTGGCGCCACCGGCGTCGAGCTGGCGGTTGAATTGCATGAGGCGGGCGGCATCGTGGCCGCCTATGGCTTGCCCAATTTCCGCGCCGAACGCGACCTGGCGATCACGCTGGTGGAAGGCGCGCCGCGCATCCTGGCGGCGCTGCCTGAAAAGATATCGCGCGCGGCCCATGCGCGCCTGACCGAGCTGGGCATCCGCGTCGAAACCGATTGCCGGGTGGCCGAGGTAGCCGCGCGCAGCATCAAGACAGCCGACGGCCGCGAGTTTGCCGCCGGCCTGTGTATGTGGGCGGCCGGCATCCAGGGCCAGCCCCTGATGGCCCAACTGGACATGCCTTTGAATCGTATCGGGCAACTGGTGGTCAACAACCGCCTGGAATCGCCCGACCCGCACATCCTGGCGCTGGGCGACTGCTGCGCCGCACCGCGCGGCGAGAACGGCACGGTGCCGGCCCGCGCGCAGGCCGCACACCAGGAGGCCAGCTACCTGGTGCGCAAGATCGCCGCGCGCATCCGCGGCACGGTCGAACCGCAGGCCCCCTACGAGTACCGCGACCATGGCTCGCTGGTGTCGCTGGGGCAAGATGCGGGCGTGGGCAGCCTGATGGGCAAGCTGGCCGGCCGCGGCCTGTTCGTGAGCGGTACACTGGCACGCCTGATGTACATGAGCCTGCACCTGATGCACCACCACGCCGTGCTGGGTACCTGGCGCACGGCCACCCTGGCCCTGGCGCGCCTGCTGATGCGCCGCACCCATCCACGCGTGAAACTGCACTGATCCCATGACATTCATCCAACAACTCGAACAGGCCTGGGCCGCTGGCAACACGCTGCTGCAAGTGGGCCTGGACCCCGATCCGCAGCGCTTTCCACGCGAACTCGACGGCAAGCCCGACGCCATCTTCCAGTTCTGCCGCGACATCGTCGATGCCACGGCGCCCTATGCCTGTAGCTTCAAGCCGCAAATAGCGTATTTCGCGGCGCACCGCGCCGA
>DASPIV010000489.1:0-2682 GCA_035628955.1 Bordetella sp. | reverse complement strand
CCACGGTTTTGACCTTGCCTTGCCGGATTGCCTCTTCGATGATGGGAGACCGGCCGGACCAGATCTCCGCGATGATCTGCAGGTCGTTCTGCGCCAGGGCCGACTCGATGGCGGCCGACGCACCGGGAACGATCTCGGTAGTGCAGCCGTAGCCCGCGGCTAGCAGCTTGCTGACGACATGCGTGGTGAACGAAGCACTTTCCCAATTCACGTCCGCCAGCTTGACGGGTTGCCCGTCATTGCAAGCAGCCGCTTGGCCCCTAGCCGTCAAAGGCAGCATGAAACCCAGGCATATGGACGCCACTGCGAGTACGCGCAGCAATTTTCCCATTCGGACTTATTCCCCTTCTGATTCTTGCACAATCAGCGGGCGCTCGTCCCGGCCGTCCAAACACAAACGCCATGCTGCGAACATGGCGTTTGTCATTGCGCCCAAGGCGCTTTCGAGAAAAATTCTAATGCAATGCGGCGGCCTCGTCCAGGTTTGGGGGCTGCCGCGACACTAGAGGGTAGCGCTACCCGTGGGTGCGCTCGAATCGCCAGGGGAGGCGTAGCTAGCTGCCCCCTTTGCCTAGGCCACGCGCCACATAGCGCGCACGAGGCCGCAGCAGGTATCCCTGCATGCGCTGCTCCAGCGCATGCGCCGTCCAGCCGGCGGTACGGCTGATGATCCACAGTGCTGCCGCGGCACCGGGCGGCATGCCCAGTACTCGAGCAAACACGGCCAAGGCCGCCGCGATGCCCGGCGTCACCGCACTTTGGGTGCGCGCCTCGTCCACGAACCTCAACAACTCGCGGATCTTGCGGCCGGTGGGTGGCAACTGAGCGACCAGCGCCAGGATGTAATCGGCGCGAGGATCGCCACGGGCATACAGCGGGTGGTTGAACCCGAACAGCGCCGCGCCCCGTTCGCGCGCTAGCCGCTGCATAGCTGTCCAGTTGTGCGCGGACAACGGGCCGAACAGGCGTTCGTCCACGGCACAGGTCGCCGCCAAAGTGGACGAACCCGCGTGGGCGCACAGCGCCGCGGCAATGCAGCAGTACAGGTCGCTGTGCGTGGATGCCGCCACGCGCGCCACGAACGAGGCGGTGGCCAGCTCGTGGTCGGCCAGCACGATCAGCACCTGGTTCACCGCCGACTCGGCTTGGAGATCCGGCTGGCGACCGCACGCGCGCAGTATCTGTCTTGCAACCGGCTCGTTAGCGCGCCGGGCGGTGAATCCAGGGCCCTTGCCCAGGTAGCCCAGGCACCCGGCCAGCGTCTGGATGATCAGGCGTGCGGCCTGGCTGCCGTCCCCGGCTAGCTCGGCGGCGCCGCGCTGGCCCATGCCCAGCGCCAGCACTGCGCGGGCGCACGTGTGGCTTAGCTCATGGGGTTTCACCGCTTTCATGTCGGCCGTGATCGTGTGGCGTGCATCGGCCGGCGTGTGGATGCCCGGCCATGATTCGATGCCCGGTTGCCACAATCCCGTCAGCAGTAGATGGGCCACGGCTTCGAACGATGCGCCCGAGCGCGCCAATTCGCTGGCCGCACGTCCCCGGTAAGAGGGGCCTGCCGTGTCGATCAGCGTGATGCCGGTATCGACCACGGGTTCGCCCCAGCGCAATGCCTGGGATGCGGCTTCAGTGCGGGCAGGGTGGCCGGCATGCCGCGCCTTCAACCGGTTCACGTCTTCGCGCAGGTACAGGCTGCGGCGGCCGCCCTGATCTTTCACGCGGCGCAGCAGGCCCCGGCTGACGTACGCATACAGCGTCGCGGGCTTGATTCGCAGGGCGTCGATCGCCTCGTCGCGCGTCAGGTAGTCAGGGTTTTCCATAAATTGTTGATTGCATTTATCAATATTGCTCAAGCTTCCTACGCCGCGTAGATTTTGTACAGCGGTTCCCCGACCGACCTGGAGCTTTCCATGCACCCACTGCCTTGTCCCGCCCCACTGCGCGCCCTCGTTGCATTGCTGAAGACATGCCTGTGCCTGGCCATCCTGCTGTCCGGCCTGGGCACGCGGCCCGCCGGCGCGCAGGAAAATTTTCCTGGCGGCAAGCCTGTCACGATCCTGGTGCCCTTCGCGTCGGGCGGCAGCCCCGACCTGCTGGCCCGCCACCTGGCCACTAGCCTCGGCAAGCTCTGGAACAGCCCGGTTGTGGTGGAGAATCGGCCAGGCGCTGGCGGCAACATCGCGGCCGGCGCCGTGGCGCGAGCCGCTCCCGACGGACACACCCTGCTGATGGGGACCGATGGCCCTCTGGCGATCAACCCATCGTTGTACGCCGCCATGCCCTATGACCCCATCCGCGATTTCGAACCCATCGGCATGGTCGCCACAGTCGACTTCGTGCTGGTTACCGCGCCTGAGCTGGGCAAGCCCGACCTGCGGCGGTTCATCGCGCTCGCGGGTCAGCACAATCCGCCGATGGCTTATGGCTCCAGCGGCGTGGGCAGCCAGCACCACCTCGGTATGGAGACATTCCGCATGCAGGAGGGAATCGAGTTGCGCCACGTACCCTATCGCGGCGTCGCGCCGGCCCTGGCCGATGTCATGGGCAACCACGTTCCGGTGATGTTTGCGGCCATCCCCTCGGCCGCACCGCTGATCCAGTCCGGCAAGGTGCATGCGGTCGCCGTCACCAGCAGCCAGCGTTCGGCCATGCTGCCGGGCGTGCCCACCATGCGCGAGGCGGGTG
>DASPIV010000488.1:0-3415 GCA_035628955.1 Bordetella sp. | reverse complement strand
CCGGTCGCGCCGCGCCGCCTGGAACCAGGGGTGCTGGTCCGACGTATGCTGGGCTACCAGGTCTACCAGGACGCGGATGCCCGTGTCTTCGGCCGCTTCCAGCAAAGCCACCATGTCGGCCAGCGTGCCCAGCCGGGGATCCACGGCCAGGTGGTCCGCCACGTCGTAGCCGCCATCGCGAAAGGGCGATACATAGAATGGCGTCAGCCACAGGCAGGTGATGCCTGTGCCGCGCAGATAGGGCAGGCGCCGAGTGACGCCGGCCAGGTCGCCCATGCCATCGCCGTTGCTGTCCTGGAAGTGTGTGGCGTCGGCCTGGTAAATGACTGCGTTGCGATACCAATCTTTCATTGTCCGCTCCGTGCCGGAGCCAGCAGCAGCCCCTGTTCTTCGAGGACGACTCCATCGAACGCCCGCCCTGTGCGGCCGGGCTGGGTGGCGAGCTGCACCTGCCAGGCGCCCGGCAGGTCTGTCGGCATGGCGCTGTCGGCGAAGTTGATGCATACGATGCGTTCATCGTCGCCATGTCGCCGCCGGTAGGTCAGGACCTCGGGGGGCGAAGGCAGCTCTTCCCAGTCGCCCAGCCGCAATGCCGGGCTGGCGCGGCGAGCCTGCAGCAACTGGCGGTACCAGTGCAGCATCGAGGTGTTGTCGCCCAACTGCGACTCGACCGACAGCGTATCGGCATCAGGCGCAAAAGGCAGCCAGGGGGCGGCGCCGTTCCAGCCGTGCGGCGCGGCGCTGGACCATGGCAGGGGTGCGCGGCATCCGTCGCGTCCACCCGGGTCGACTTGCTGGCCGGCGGCGATGACGGCGTCTTCCAGCCCCAGTTCCTCGCCCTGGAAAATGAACGGCGTGCCGCGCAGCGTCAGCAACAGCAGGGCGGCGGCGCGGGCGCGCCGCATCGAACCATCGTAGCGGCTGCGATGCCGGGAATTGTCGTGGTTGGACAGGACCCAGGTGGGCCAGGCTTCGGCAGGCCCCATCAGCTTGTCCACTTCGCGTATGCAGGTGCGGAACACTACCGGATCCCACGGCGCGTCCAGCGGCGGGAAGTTGAACGACATGTGCAGCTCGTCGCCCGCGCCGTAGTACCGCACGACGCTGGCGGTGGAACGGATATTGACCTCGCCGACCAGTACCCTGTCGCCGGGATAGCTGTCGATCAGGCTGCGGATGCCGCGCAGCACTTCGTGGCTGTAGGGGTCGTCGTTGAAACTGGCCAGGGGCTCGCCCGCCAGGCAGCGCGGATGGTTGGCAAAAGTGGGGTCCTTGCCGGTGCAGTGGGCCACGTCGATGCGGAACCCATCCACGCCCCGGTCCAGCCAGAATCGCAGCACATCGTGCATGGCTTGCATGACCTGCGGATTGCGCCAGTTCAGGTCGGGCTGCTCGGGCAGGAACAAATGCAGGTAGTACTGCCGGGTGGTGTCGTCCCAGGTCCAGGCGCTGCCGGCGCCGAGCGCGGCGCGCCAGTCGTTGGGCTCATCGCGCCAGATATACCAATCGCGGCGTGGATTGTCGCGCGAAGCGCGCGACTCGATGAACCAGGGGTGCTGGTCCGATGTGTGATTGGGCACGAAGTCCAGCAGGATGCGCAGGCCGCGCGCGTGGGCCTCGCGGATCAGGCGGTCGGCGTCGGCCAGCGTGCCGAACAAAGGGTCGATATCGCAATAGTCGCTGATGTCGTAACCCGCGTCGGCCATGGGAGAGCGAAAAACCGGCGAAACCCACAGGGCGTCTGCGCCCAGGGCCTGGATGTGGTCCAGGTGTTCGCAGATGCCGGTCAGGTCGCCAATGCCATCGCCGTTGGAGTCGGCGTAAGAGCGCGGGTAGATCTGGTACACCACCGCGTTCTTCCACCAGCTTGCAGAGGCGGAGGTGACAGGGGTCGTGGTTGCGGTCATAGGATCCGGATGTCGTAGGCCGTTGTGCCAATGCGAGTGAGGGATAGGAAGGCGCTTCGCAAGCAATGTGCCTGCCAAGGCGGCGGCCGGCCCTCCGCCTTCGGGAACAGCAGTTGCGGGCCGCGCGCATCCGCATCCCGGTTGTTCTATCGAAGGAGTATGGCAATGGCATCGAGATATTTGGCCCCGCTGGGCTGGAGCAGGCCTGGCAGCCCATTGACGGAACTGCATAGCGAGATGGATCGCTTATTCGACAACCTGTTCGGCGGCACGGCTGCCGCCGGCGCACAAGCGGGCGCATGGGAGGCCATGCCGCGCCTGGAGATGTGCGAGGACGGCAGTGAACTATGCGTATCGGTGGAACTGCCGGGCGTAAAAGCAGCGGACGTGGATGTACGGCTGGCCGGCGACACGCTGGCCATCAGTGGCGAGAAACGGGCCGAAAGAACGCCCGCCAGTGCGGCTGAAGTTCATTTGTCCGAACGCAGCTATGGCCGTTTTCAGCGCCGTATCAGGCTGCCGTTCGCTCCGGACCCGCAACAAACCCGGGCCAGCCTGAAAGACGGCGTCCTGACGGTGCGGCTGGCCCGCCAGCCCGACCAGTCGGCCAGCCATCGGATATCGGTCAGCGAGGGCGGCGCGGAACCGGCCGCGCCAATCGGGCAGGGTGAAGCGCCGGCGCCGCTGGAGGACCCCGCCGCCCAGGGCCGCGTGCCGGGCCCGTAGCCCGCCACGCGGATCCCGGCCCGCAGTGCTTGCAAAA
The DNA here is from genome assembly GCA_035628955.1 of Bordetella sp. GTDB lineage: Bacteria > Pseudomonadota > Gammaproteobacteria > Burkholderiales > Burkholderiaceae_B > Bordetella_A. Next base: position 745 of record DASPIV010000488.1, on the reverse strand, counting down.
AAGCGAATCGCGAGCGCGACAATTATTCGCTTTTGTCAGGCCGTGCGCGGCAATACAGTCTTTGTCATCCGTGGGCTCGCAGGCATTGGCCACCAGCGGGCAGCCCGTGCCGCCAAGCCGTGGCATGCCGGGTATCACGGCGTATACGATGACAGGAGACAATTTATGCAACGCAGCATCCGTTTTGCCGGGCGCGCGCACCCGCGGCCTTGGGCTCGGGCGGCCGCCGCGCTGGCGCTGGCTGGCGGCCTGGGCGGCGCCGCGCCGGCCCTGGCAGCCTACCCTGAACACTCCATCAATCTGGTCGTGTCCTATGGCCCTGGCGGCGGCACCGACCTGGTGGCGCGCATGATGGCCCCCTTCCTGCAAAAATACCTGGGCGGCGATGCCCGCATCGTGGTGCTGAACCGGCCGGGCGCCGGTGGCGCTATCGGCTTCGCCGAGCTCGCCAACGCCAAGCCCGACGGCTACACCATCGGCTTCATCAACACGCCCAACCTGTTGACGATACCCATCGAGCGCAAGACCTCGTTCACCTGGAAAAGCTACGACCTGCTGGGCAACCTGATCGACGACCCGGGTGGCTTCACCGTGCATCGCGACGGCGGCATCCGCACGCTGGACGACCTGGCGGCGTATGCCAAGGCCAACCCCGGCAAGGTCACCGTGGGCACCACGGGCACGGGGTCGGACGACCACATCGCCATGCTGCAGTTCCAGCGCGCTTCGGGCACGACGCTGACCC
>DASPIV010000487.1:0-8164 GCA_035628955.1 Bordetella sp. | reverse complement strand
CGTAGTTTCGAGGACATCATGAACAGTATGTTGTGGTACCGCCGTATCGGCGCCCTGGGCGCCGCATTGATCCTGGCCGGCTGCGCAGCCCGTAAAGCCGGGCAGGCGCCGGTGCCCGCGGCACCTGCCGCTCCGCCGCCGCCGCCGGCGGCTTGCGCGCCCGCCGAGCCAGGCAGCCGCCTGGTGGGCACCTGGCAGTCGAACACCCGGCCGCGCGGCGTGGCGGGCGACTTCCGCGCGCTGATCGTGCTGTCCCCCGATGGCTCCATGCACTACGACACGCAACTGAAGATCGGCAAGCGTATCCGTCCCGGCCTGCGTGAATCAGGTTGCTGGACGCAGGCCGATGGCGTCGTGGTGCTGCAGACCACCAAATCCAACGGCGAACCCGTCGACCCCGCCGACCCCATCTACCAGAACCGCTATCGCGTCGAAAAGGCCGACGCGGCGCGGCTGACGCTGCGCGAGCTGCGCTCGGGGGGGCAAGTCATCGTGGCCCGCCGCATGCCGGCGGGCTATCGCCTGCCCGACTGACATGTCGCCCATGCCATCCGCCGCTTCCCGGAACCGGGCCATCGCACTGCTGGCACTGGCCGCGTTCGTCAGTGCAAGCGCATTCCGTATCTGCGATCCCATGCTTCCCCGGCTGGCGGCCGATTTCGGCACGTCGACCGGGCAGGCGGCGGCCACGGTCACCGCTTTCGCGATCGCCTACGGGCTGCTGCAGATGTTCTTCGGGCCGGTGGGCGACCGCTATGGCAAATACCGTGTCGTGATGGTGGCCACCTTCGCCTGCGCCATTGGCAGCGCGGGCGCGGTGCTGGCGCCGTCGCTCGATGTGCTGGTGCTGTGCCGCGCCCTGTCCGGCGCGGCGGGGGCCGGCATCGTGCCATTGTCGATGGCATGGATCGGCGACAACGTTCCCTACGAGCAGCGCCAGGCCACTCTGGCGCGCTTTCTCACGGGCACCATCCTGGGCATGGCCGCGGGCCAGTTGGCGGGCGGCTGGTTTGCCGATACCGTCGGCTGGCGCTGGGCATTCGGCGCGCTGGTGGCGGGTTACCTGATCGTGGGCGTACTGCTGTGGCGCGAAGTGGGCAAGCAGGCGGTGGCGGCACCGGCCAATGCCGCCGCCATGCCGCGCCAGGGTTTCGCGGCCCAGGTGCGCGTGGTGCTGGGCGTGCCCTGGGCGCGTATCGTGCTGGCCACGGTATTCATCGAAGGCCTGCTGGTGTTCGGTGCCCTGGCGTTCGCGCCGGCCTACCTGCACGAACGCTTCGACCTGTCGCTGACCGGCGCCGGCGCCGCAGTGGCGGTCTATGCGCTGGGCGGCCTGTTGTACACGCTGGTAGCGGGGCCGGTGCTGCGGCGCCTGGGCGAACGTGGCCTGGCGCGCGCCGGCGGACTGGTGCTGTGCGTGGCGTTCCTGATGTATCTGCTGGGCCCGGCATGGGGCTGGGCCTTGCTGGCCAGCATGCTGGCCGGGTTCGGGTATTACCTGTTGCACGCCACCCTGCAAACCCATGCCACCCAGATGGTGCCCGATGCGCGCGGCACCGCGGTGGCCTGGTTCGCGTCATGCCTGTTCCTGGGCCAGGCGGTAGGCGTGGCACTGGCCGGGCTGGTGGTCGATGCGGCGGGCGCGGCCGCGCTGTTCGGCACGGCGGCCGCCTTGTTGCCGCTGCTGGGGGGCAGCTTTGCGTGGGCGTTGCGGCGGCGGCTGGCGGCGGCAATCTAGCGCAGCGGCCAGGCCTGCTTGCCGGGCCCGCCGGCGCTACAGCGCGCCCAGGCGCTGCAATACGACGTCTTTGCCGATCAGGGCCAGCACGGCGTCCACCGCTGGCGTCTGAGTCTGGCCCACTACGGCCACGCGCAGCGGAATCGCCAATTGCGGCATTTTCAGGCCACGGTCGGCCAGCACGGCCTTGATCAGCGCGGAAATCGCCTCGCGGCTCCAGTCGGTGCCGGCGGCGCGCTGCGCGAAATCGGCCAGCGCTTCGCGTGCGGCCGGCGTCAGGTGCTGTTCGGCCAGTTCTGCCGCGGCTGGCTGGTACGGCTTGCAGAACAGCAGCGCGGCCTCGGCCAACTGTTCCAGGGTTTCGGCGCGGTCTTTCAACAGGCCGATGGCCGACACCAGATCGACCGCGCCCGGATTGCCGCCACGCCGCTCGATGCGCGGCGCCACGCGGGCAGCCAGTTCGGCGTTGTCCATCTGCTTGATGTAATGCGCGTTTACCCAATTCAACTTCTTGGGGTCCCACTGCGAGGCCGACTTGGACAAATGCCGCGTGTCGAACCACTGCACCAGTTGTTCGCGGCTGAACAGTTCGTCGTCGCCGTGGCTCCAGCCCAGCCGCGCCAGGTAATTGACCATGGCTTCGGGCAGGTAGCCCTGCGCGTCGTATTCCATGACATTGACCGCGCCATGGCGCTTGGACAGCTTTTCGCCATCGGGTCCCAAAATCATCGGCACATGGCCGTATTCGGGCAGGGTGGCGCCCAGCGCCCGCAGAATGTTGATCTGCCGTGGCGTATTGTTGACGTGGTCGTCGCCCCGCAGCACGTGGGTGATGCCCATGTCCCAGTCATCGACCACCACGCAGAAGTTATACGTGGGGGTACCGTCGGGCCGGGCGATGATCAGGTCGTCGAGTTCGGTGTTGTCGAAGCTGATCGGCCCCTTGACCATGTCGTTCCACCCGGTGGAGCCGTCTTGCGGGTTCTTGAAACGCACCACCGGGTTGCGCCCGTCCGGCACGGCCGGCAATGTCTTGCCGGGCTCGGGGCGCCAGGTGCCGTCGTAGCGTGGCTTCAGGCCCTTGGCGCGGGCGGCTTCGCGCATGGCTTCCACTTCTTCGGGCGAGCTGTAGCAATGGTAGGCGGTACCGGCCTGCAGCATCTGGGCCACCACCTCGCGGTAGCGATCCATGCGCTGCATCTGGTAGAACGGCCCCTCGTCGGGCTGCATGCCCAGCCAGTCCATGCTGTCCAGAATGGCTTGTACCGCTTCGGGAGTGGAGCGCTCCAGGTCGGTGTCTTCGATGCGCAGCACGAAGACACCCTGGTGGTGGCGCGCGTACGCCCAGCAAAACAGCGCCGTGCGCGCGCCGCCCAAGTGCAGGAAGCCGGTGGGCGAAGGTGCGAAGCGCGTGCGGATGGGGGTAGGGGTCGATGTCATAGGAAGCAGGAAAATCAGCGTGGCGGAGGCCCCGCGAGAATGCGGGAAAGCGTGGGGCGCGATCATGGTGATCGCGTGCCAGTCTTGTTACGATGGCCGTATTTTAGAATAGCGCCCGTTTGCTCATGCTGCGACACGCTCTAGCTCCGCTGTTCGAACCCGTATCGCTGCTCATTGTGGCCGATCGGCCTTTGCCGGTGGCCGATGCATTGCCGGCCGCGCTGCGCGCGCGCACCACGCGGGTCGACGCCGTGCCGGGCCAGGCCCCCCATCTGCCCGATACCTGCGCCGGCCTGGCTGCCGGGCAGCGGCCCGACCTGGCCCTGGTATGCGTATCGCCCGCCGTCCTGCCCGAAACGCTGCGTCGCCTGACCTCCTTGCGGCCACGCGCGGCGATCGTGCTGCCGCACGAAATACCCGACCCTTACCCCGGCGGCACGCTGGCGCTGTGCCGCGGCTGGGCGCAGCAAACCGGCTGTGCGCTGCTGGGGCCGCGTGCATTCGGGGCGCAGCGCCCGCACGCGGGCCTCAATCTCAGCCAGCATCCCACGCTGGCACGGGCGGGGCGCGTGGCGCTGGTGGCGCAGTCGCGCTCCATCACCGCCGCCGTAATGGACTGGGCCGAAGACGTGCACATCGGCTTTTCCACCGCGGTGTCGCTGGGCGATGAGGCCGCGGTCGGGCTCGAGCAAGTGCTCGACTTCCTGGCCAGCGATCCCCGTACCGACAGCATCGTGCTGTACCTCGAAGACCCGGGCCCGGCGCGCGAATTCATGAGCGCGCTGCGGTCCGCGGCCAGCGTCAAGCCTGTCATCGTGCTCAAGGCGGGCCGCGACGACGCTCCCGGCAGCGACGCCGCGCTCGATGCCGCGCTGCGGCGCGCCGGCGCGGTACGGGTGCGCTATTTCGTACAGTTGTTTTCCGCGGTCAAGGTGCTGGGCTATATGCGCCGGCCACGAGGCCGGCGCGTTGCCCTGCTGTCCAACGGCAGCGGGCCGCCCCAGTTGGCGCTCGATCTCATCGGCCCCGACGCGGCCGTGCTCAAGGCCGACCTGGCGCCCGCCACGCGCCGCACGCTGGCCGCCTTGCTCGAGCCCGACGCCTCCATCGCCAACCCGGTCATCACTTTCGTGCCCCTGACCCCCGAGCGCATCCAGGCAGTGCTCGACTGCCTGATCGACGACAATGGCGTCGATGGCGTGCTGGTATTGCTGGCCCCCGATGCGCTGGCCGATATCCCTGCCGTCGTGCGCCAATTGGCGCAGATCGCGCCCAAGGCGCCCAAGCCCGTGGTCAGTTGCTTCATGGGCGATGCCGGTATGCGGCCGTTGCGCCGCATGCTCGACGATGCCGGTACGCCGGCGTTCCGTACCCCGGAATCGGCCGCAGATGCCTTTGGCGTACTGGCTACCCACCACTACAACCAGCAATTGCTGCTGCAAACGCTGCCCCCCGAGCCGCCCAGCCGTTTTCCCGATATCGCGCGCGCACGGGCGATACTCGACGATGCGCGCCAGCAGGGCCGGCGCAATCTTTCGCCGGCCGAGTGCCGCAGTCTGCTCCAGGCTTTCTACGTGCCGCTGCGCGACGCGCCGGCTGGCGTGTTGCCGGGCGAACCCGAATCCCGGCCCATGGCGATCCGCGTGCGCCGCGATCCGCGCTTCGGGCCCACCATCCAATTCGGCGCCGGTGGCCCCGACGCCATGCTGGCCAGCGGCACCGACCGGGGCATCGACCTGCCCCCGCTCAATGGCTTCCTGGCGCGCCAGCTCATCGAGCGCAGCCGCGCGTGGCGCCGCGTGCTGGCCCCGCAGGTCAGCGGCGCGGCCGCCGAGGCCGTGCAGCAGGTGCTGGTGCAGGTGTCCGAGCTCATCTCCGAACTGCCCGACATCGAGTCGCTCGACATCGATCCTCTATACGCGGGCGAAGCGCAACTGCGCGCCGCGGGGCTGCGCATCAGCCTGTGCACCGACCCGGCCTGCGCCACGCCGCAGGCCAGCGGTTATCCGCATATGGCCATCCATCCTTATCCGGCGCGCCTGGTGCGCATGCGCCAGTTCGACGACGGCACCGACTGGGTCATCCGCCCCATACGGCCCGAAGACGGCCAGACCTTGCAAGAGTTCATCCGCGGCCTGTCCGAGCAATCGCGCTACATGCGCTTCGTGTCCATGATGCGCGAACTCACGCCGCGCATGGTGGCGCGCTACACGCAGATCGATTACCACCGCGAATTGGCGCTGGTGGCCACCACGCAGGTGCCCAACCCCGAAAACCGGGGCCATCCGCGCGAGGTCATCATCGGTTTCGCGCACTACCTGCGCAATGCCGACGGGCGGGGGGCAGAATATGCCCTGGTCATCGGCGACGACTGGCAGCGCCGCAAGCTGGGCGGGCAACTGATGGCGGCCCTGATCGACGCTGCGCGCGAACAGGGGCTGGAATACATCGATGGCCTGGTGCTGGCCAACAACCGCCCCATGCTGACCCTGATGACGCGCCTGGGTTTCACCAACGACCCCGACCCCGAAGACCCCTCCATGCGCCGGGTCTGGCTGGCGCTGGGCGAATAAGGTTTGGCCTTTGCCTGAATGGCCTGGCTGGTCCAGCGCCATGCCCACGCGGCTACGCCGCCAGCACTTCCCGCAAGAAGCCCGCCACATCGGCGATTTCCGGGCCGCATACGGAATGCGGCATCGGGTAGGTATGCCAGCGCACGTCATACCCCAGCGCCTGCAGTCGTGCCAGCGATGCCTGCGCACGGGGCAAGGCCACGACCGGGTCGAAGCTGCCGTGTGCCAGGAAGATCGGCGTATCGGCGTTGGCCGCATGGCGTTCGGCCACCGCCGTATCCAGCAAGGGCAGATAGCCCGACAGGCCTATCATGCCGGCCAGCTTCTCATCCAGCCGCAGGCCGGTGTGCAGCGTCATGGCGCAGCCCTGCGAGAATCCGGCCAGCACAATGCGCGAAGTCGGAATGCCGCGCGCATTTTCGCGCGCGATCAGCGCTCGCACCGCGGCTTCGGATTGACGAATGCCGGCCGCATCTTCCTGGCGGACCAGGTCGGTGACCAGAATGTCGTACCACGCGCGCATCGACATGCCGCCGTTGATCGTTACCGGCTGCACCGGCGCGTGCGGAAAAACAAAACGTACTGCCGGGTTCGCGCCCAGGCCCAGCTCGGGCACGATGGGCGCGAAATCATTGCCGTCGGCACCCAGGCCGTGCAGCCAGATCACCGCGTGGGTGGGATGGGGAGCGGTCTCGAGTTCGATACCGTCGAGCAGGGCGGAATTGGCGCTCATGGTCGGAAAAGGCAAGTGGGGATCAAGGCGGCGGCGCTCAGCCGGCCAGCGACTTCAAGGCCTGGAACAGCGCGCGGTAATGCTTGCGCTGAGGCTCCTGGCCTGGCTGCAGGCCCGCATTGAGCTGCGCTTCTTTGCGTGCCGCGCGGATGGTGGCCCGCAACGGCTGCACGTCCACGTCGGGATGGGCGTCCAGCAATTCGGTCAGGGCGTCGTCATCAGTCAGCAGGCGCTCGCGCAGGGCCTCCAGCCGGTGCATGGCGGCCGTTTCTTCGCGTGAGCCGTTCTGCCATACATCGAGCTGCGCGCGGATTTCATCGGCAGGCGCGTCGCGCATCAGTTTGCCCACGAAATGGGTCTGCCGGCGCCGGCCTTCGCGGCTATTGGTGCGCTGTGCCAGGCGTATGGCCTCGTACAGGCGTTCGGCCAGCGGCAATTGCTTCAGGCGGTCGTCTGACAGGTCGATCAATTGCCTGCCCAGGTCCAGCAGGGCATGCATTTCTCGCTTGACCTGCGACTTGCTGGGGCGGTCGTAGCCGTTATCGTCAAAATCGGGCTCGGCGGCCGGATCGGTAGTAGGGGAAGTCATGGGAACAGCATAAACGCAGACTTGGCTATGATAACCGTCTCTGTACACTGGACTGCAATGGTCAATACTCCAACCTCCTCTCTTCCCCTGGCCGCCAACCATGCGCGTTTCAGCGAACTGGTCGAGCAGGTGCTGGCGCATGCGCGCAGCATCGGCGCCAGCGATGCCGTCGCCGAGGTGTCTGAAAGCCTGGGCCTGTCAGTGTCCGTGCGCAAAGACGACATCGAAACCGTCGAACAGACCCGCGACCGCTCTCTGGACCTTACCGTCTATGCCGGCCAAAGCCGCGGGTCGGCCTCGACTTCCGATTTTTCCGACGAGGCGCTGCGCCAGACGGTGGAAGCCGCCTGGCACATTGCCCGCCATACGGCTGCCGACCCGGCTGCCGGCCTGCCCGATGCCGACCAGCTGGCCACCGACATCCCAGACCTGGCGCTGCACTACGCCTGGCCCGTAACCACCGAGCAGGCCGCCGAACTGGCGCTGCGTGCCGAACGGGCCGCGCGCGCGGTCGATGCGCGCATCACCAATACCGACGGGGCCACGGTGGGTACCTATGAAGGCCAGTTCGTCATGGGCAATACCCGCGGCTTCCTGGGCGGCTACCCGTATTCGCGCCACAGCCTGTCGGTAGCGCCCATTGCCGGGCGCGGCAACCACATGCAGCGCGACTACTGGTACACCTCCGAGCGCGACCCGGCACGCCTGGCCTCGGCCGAGGACATCGGCCGCTACGCGGCGCAACGCACCCTGTCGCGCCTGTCGGCCAGGCGCATCCGCACCGGCAAGTTCCCGGTATTGTTCGAAGCGCCCCTGGCCCTGGGCCTGCTGGGTGCCTTCACCCAGGCCACCAGCGGCGGCGCCCTGTACCGCAAGGCCAGTTTCCTGGTCGATTCCCTGGGCAAGCCCATTTTCCCCGACCATATCGACATCGCCGAAGACCCGCATGTGCCTGGCGGCATGGGCAGTTCGCCATTCGACGACGAAGGCGTACGCACGCGCGCGCGCAGCGTGGTGTCGGGCGGCGTGGTGGAAGGCTATTTTCTGTCCAGCTACACCGCGCGCAAGCTGGGCCTGGCCACCACCGGCAA
>DASPIV010000486.1:0-7544 GCA_035628955.1 Bordetella sp. | reverse complement strand
AACGCTGCCGCGCTGGCCGCGCAAGAGCCTGCCGTGCCGCTGAAGCAAGCGGTGCTGCATGCCTGCCGGCATCGCGGCTATTGCCTGCTGACGCTGGGTTTTTTCACCTGCGGCTTCCAGCTTGCCTTTATCGCCACGCATTTGCCGGGCTACCTGGTGCTGTGCCACATGCCTATCGGGCTGGGCGCCACCGCGCTGGCGCTGATCGGCCTGTTCAACATGGCGGGCAGTTGGGCCTGTGGCTGGCTGGGCGGCCACTATCGCCAGCAGCATGTGCTGGGCTGGCTGTATTTGATACGCGGCGCGGCCATCGCGGCATTCTTCCTGCTGCCCAAGAGCACGCTGTCGGTGCTGCTGTTCGCGGCGCTAATGGGGCTGACCTGGCTGGGCACCGTGCCGCTGACCAGCGGGCTGGTGGCCAAGGTATTCGGCACGCGCCACCTGGGCACGCTGTTCGGCGTGTGCTTTCTCAGCCACCAGGTGGGGTCGTTCCTGGGAGCCTGGCTGGGCGGGCTGGCGTTCGACCTGACCGGCTCGTATACCCCTGTATGGGCGGCCACGGCGCTGGCGGGCCTGGTGGCCGCACTGCTGCATTTTCCCATTGACGATCGCGCGGCCGTGCCGATGCCGGGCGCCGTGGCCCTGATCCAACGGTGAATCGATTGTTGATATAGTGGCTATCCCCGCCCCATCCGGGCCTGCCGCTGTGTTTGCCATCGATGTCCCAGGTCTTGTCCGATTCGCCGTCCGCCGCGCCCACCGAAGCTTCCGGTATTTCGGATGCCGTGCGCGTGCTTGAAGAAGACATTGTGCTGGGCAGCCTGCACCCACGCGAACGCCTGATCGAAGACGACCTGATCCGCCGTTTCGGCTTCAAGCGCCATGCGGCGCGCGAAGTGCTGGCCGAGCTGGCGCGGCGCGGGCTGGTGGAAAGGCGCAAGAATTTCGGTTGCGAAGTGCGGGCGTTTGCGCCGCAAGAAGTGGCCGAACTCTACCACCTGCGCGAACTGCTCGAGGCCGAGGCGGCCCGTACCCTGCCGTGCCCCTTGCCGGCGCCGGCGTTGCGCCAGCTGACCGACATCCAGCGCGAACACGACCGCGCGGTGGCGGCCGAAGATCCGCGCGCGGTATTCCATACCAACCAGCTTTTTCACCAGACCCTGTTCGGCTTTTGCGACAACGGTGTGTTGCAGAAGGCCATTCAGGAATACGCGCGCCAGACGCACGCCATCCGTTTCAGTTCGCTGGTGGACGCCTCGTATCGCGAGCGCGCGCGCCAGGAACACTGGGCCATGATCGGTGCCCTGCAAGAAGGGCGGCGCGACGACCTGATCCGCCTGTGCCGCGAGCACCTGGCGCCTTCGCGCGACGCCTATCTGGCGCTGAACCGCCACCTGTATCCGCGCGGCTGAAGCGCCGCGCGGGCAGGGCCTATCTGCTTAGCTGGCCGTGTTCAGGCTGGACAGCTCGCGGCCCCGGGTCTCGGGCAGCAGCAGGGTGGCGATCAGCACCACGGCATAGGCACCGCCGGCAAAGATGCCGATCGCCATGGCCAGCCCCATGCTGTTGCTCAGGTAGCCCACCAGGCTGGGAAACAGCGCGCCGATGCCGCGGCCGAAGTTGTAGGCGAAGCCCTGGCCGTTGGCGCGTATCTCTGACGGAAACAGTTCGGTCAGGTAGGCGCCCAGCCCGCCGAAGATGCCCGATGCGGCAAAGCCCAGCGGAAAGCCCAGGAATAGCATCTGGCCATCGGTCAGCGGCACCTGGGTGTAGAAGTACACGCATACGCCCGACAACACCGAATAAATGATGAAGTTGACGCGGCGGCCCAGGCGGTCGGCCATGTGCGCCCCGGCAATATAGCCGCAGAACGAGCCCAGGATGATCACCAGCAGGTAGCCGCCGGTGTTCAGCACCGACAAGTGGCGTTCCACTTTCAGATAGGTGGGCAGCCAGGTGGTCACCGCGTAGTAGCCGCCCTGGATGCCGGTGCACAGCAAGGCCGACAGCAGCGTGGTCTTGAGCAGCGCGGGCGAGAAGATCAGCCAGGGCGATACTTTGGGACGCTCTTGCTTTTGCTGGCGCCCTTGTTCGAAGATCTCGGGCTCGGGCACATGCTTGCGGATATACAGCACCAGCAGGGCGGGCAGCACGCCTACCCAGAACAGGCTGCGCCAGGCCCATTCCTCGGGCAGCACCGAGAAGGCAATGGTGTACAGCAAGGCGGCAACGCCCCAGCCCACGGCCCAGCCGCTTTGCACCGTGCCCACGGCGCGGGCGCGATGCTGGGATTTGATGATCTCGCCCATCAGCACCGAACCCACCGCCCATTCGCCGCCGAAGCCCAGGCCCTGCAGCGCGCGCAGGATGAATATCTGCTCGAAGTTCTGGGTGAAACCTATTCCCACTGTGCACACCGAGAACCACAGGATGGTGATTTGCAGGATGCGCACGCGGCCGTAGCGGTCGGCCAGGATGCCCGCGCCCCAGCCGCCGATGGCCGAGAACAGCAGCGTCACCGTGCCCAGCATGCCGGCCTGACCCCGGTCGATGCCCCATAGCGTCACCAGGGTGGATATCACAAAGGTGAACACCATGTAGTCCAGCGCATCGATGGTCCAGCCCAGGAACGACGCGTAGAACGTGCGTTTGCCGCTAGGAGAGAGTTCGCCAAACCAGCTCATTTCGTATCTCCGTGATGGGATGTTGTTGTTGGCAAGTTGCGCGCTTCAATCCAGCGCGGGAAAGTCATACAAGGCTTGCGGGTTGTCTACCAGAATGCGGCGGCGCAGGGCGTCGGTGGGCGCCCACTTGGGAAGCAGGTTGCGCAGCACTCCCGTGTCCGGCATGCGCGAGATGGCCACGTGCGGCCAGTCGCTGCCCCACACCATGCGGTCGGGGGCGGCCTGAATCAGAGCCTGCGCCCAAGGGGTGACATCGTCGTACTGATCGAACTGGTCGCTCAGGCGATAGGCGCCCGACAGCTTGGCCCACCAGCCGTATTCCTTGACGCCATGCAGCAGGGCCTGGAAGCCGGGGTGCTGCATGCCTTCGGAGACCGGCATGTGGCCCATATGGTCGAATACGCAAGGCACCGGCAATCTGGCCAGGCGGGGCATCGCATCGGGCAGGTGGCGCACGTCCATCAGGAATTGCGCATGCCAACCCAGGCGGGCGATGCGTGGCGCCAGCTGGTCCAGCGCATCCAGGCCGACGCCGCCGCCGAACAGCACATTGAAGCGCACGCCGCGCACGCCGGCGGCATGCATGGCTTGCAGTTCGCGGTCGGTGATATCGGGGTTTACGACCGCCACGCCGCGCAAGGTGCCGGGGTGGCGGCCCAGCACGTCCAGCATGTAGCGGTTGTCGGTGCCATGCACACTGACTTGCACCAGTACGCCGCGCTGCATGCCGCAGGCGGCCAGCATGGCCAAGTACTTGTCTTCGGGGGCGGGGGGCGGCGTGTAGCTGCGATTTTCCACGTACGGGTAGCGCACGCCATCGCCAATGACGTGCGCATGCGTGTCGCAGGCGCCGCGCGGTATGTCGAAACTGGCCGGTGCCACGTCGGGCAAGGGACCGAGGCAGAGTGCGTGGTCGACGGGCGGGGAACTGGCGGGCTGCGTCATGGGAAATCGCCTTTCTTGGAATGGGGGCGAGATTACGCCTGTGTCGGCTTTATCGTCAATAACATTGTCAATAATCAGGGAGTAGCGAGGACCATCAGGGCGGGCTCCGCGAATGGCAGCGCCCGCCCAGCCCGTTACCTGCGGGGCGCGGCCCGGAACACCAGTGCCAAACCGGCCAGAATAGCCGCCATGCCCGCCAGACTAAGCGGTGCCAGCCGGTTGCCCAGCAGCAGATAGTCGAGCAGCGCGGTCACGCCGGGCACCAGGTAGAACAGGCTGGTCACGTTCACCAGGTTGCCGGTCTGGATCAGCCGATACAGCAGCAGTGTGGCACCCACCGAGATCACCAGGGCCAGCCACAGCAGCGGCACCCACAGGCCCGGACCGCCCGAGACGCGCCAGGGCTGCACGGGAGCGCAGGCCAGGCACAGCAGCAGCCCCACGGCATATTGCAGCGGCAGGGCGCTCAAGGGTGCCAGCCGCAGGCTTTTTTGCAGGATGGCGCCGCCCGTCATGCACAGCAGCGCGCCCACCGCATACAGCATGCCCAAGGCCGAATAGTGTGCCAGGCCGATGCTTTCCCACACCACCAGCGCCAGGCCGCCTAAGGCCAGCGCCAGCCCCAGCGCGCGCGGCAGCGCAAAGCGGCGTTCCACCAGCAGCAGAGTCAGAAGGGGCTGGGCCCCCAGGGTGGTGGCCAGCACGCCCGGCGTGATGCCGTGCTCCAGCGCCAGGAAGTAGCAGATCGAGTAGCCCCCGATCATGGTCAGGCCGGTGGCCATGACACGCCCGCGCATGCCGCGCGCCGGCAGCCACGGCTGCCGCGCCGCGCGGGCCAGCACCAGTAGCGCGCCCAGCGCCAACATGAAGCGCAGCACCAGGAAAGCAAAGGGCGAGGCATGGTCCAGGCCCCATTTCGAGAAAATCGCGCCACTGCTCCACAGCAGCACGAATAGCGCCGTGGCGCCATGGGCCATATAGGCCGTTCTTGTATCGTTCATCGAATTCACCCGTCAGGAAATGCACAGGCTCCAGCAGCCGAGGCCGGCGCGCAAAGCGCCGCACGGCAGGTACATCAGGAATGTGCTGGAGCCGCCAGGGGGCTGGAGTCAGCCCAGGGCGGTGGCGGGGAGCGGCGGTGCTGCCCGGCCCGCGACGACGCCCGATGGCGGGGCGACGGGGGCGATGATGCGCAAGAGCGACGCGCGCGGTGCGCCGGCAGGGGCCGGGGCACGGTGGCGGATGGGGGAGCAGGCGCGTCGGTTCATGGTAGGCATACGCTACATGCAGTTGGGCGGTGCGTCAATATGCGCGCTTGTTGGCGCGAGCCAATAAGCCCATGGTGTATGCGTGGGCCGGGCTTAGTCCGGGTCCGAGCCGTCCAGGTCGTCATCGTCGAAATCGATGTCCTCATCGACATTCAGAAGGTGAACCGGCTTTATCGTGCCGCCGCTTGCGCGCCATGCCTTGTCGAGTTGGCCAGAATAGGTGGCGCGGCAGGCTGCATCGCGCCAGGTCGCCCATAGACGGTCATTGTGATCGTAAAGCAGCAGCAATGCCTGTGCCGGATCAATACTGGTATCGCTTGAAAAGCGCCGCAGGGCGCTCACCAGGCGAGGATTCTGGTCGTCGGCTTGATCGAAGCGTCTGCACGGCACGCGATAGGAAGGGTGAGGCTCTCGATTCATCGGTATCCTGCTCGCTAATAACCCAAGCGATGCGAAAGCTCGTTGGCTTCTTCGCACAGTTTCCGCTGAATGGGGCCCGTGGGTTGCGTTCCCAGTTTCTCGATACGGTCCACCGCCGTCAACGCCATGATCATGCGGCCGTGTCGGTCAAAAACAGGTGCCGCGCACGCCGCGATGTCCGGCCCAAACCGGGGCGGCGCTACTTGCGAAAGGCCATTTCTGCGGATGCCGGCCAAGGCCTGGTTGAATTCGTCACGGGCGGGTTTTTCCGATACGCCAGACTGATCCAGCCGGACGAAGGCTGCGTCTATCTCGGCGTCAACCTTGCTGTCGCCTTCGCAATAGGCCGAAAATGCCAGGCCGCATGCTGAAAGAATCGGGGATACGACCAGGCCTGTGTGCAAATCCTTGAATACCGGATTGGCGGATAGCTCCCACCGGATCACGGTGGGGCCTCGGTTACCCCATACCGCCAGGCCGATCGACGAGCCGATGCGTCCGCAAATACCGGGCAGGGCGGCATTGGCCAGTTGCAGTGCATGGACCTGCCGCAGATCGGCCTCATGCTCTGCGCCTTCTACGTTTCCCACATCCTGTACGTAGGCTCGCGCGTATTTTCCCCCGCTGAAGGCCAGGGAAGGCATCTCTGTGCGGGCGAAACGCATGACTTCGCCCACATAGACCGCATGGTCGCCACCGGGATACGTGGCGACTTTTCGGCATTCAAGGAATGCCGCACAGCCATCAATGATAGGTGTGCCGGTGGTTCCGGGCGTTGTGTTCACGCCGGCAAATTTGTCTTCGCCCGCCGTTGCGAAACGCTGTGAAATCTCGACCTGGTGATGCGCAAGAATGTTCACCACAAAATGATCGCTGTCGCGAAAAGCGCCGAAACTCCTGGCATTCAACGACTGGCTCCAGAGAACCAGCGGAGGGTTCAACGATACCGAACTGAACGAGTTGGCCGTGACGCCCTGCGGATTCCCTTCGCGGTCGAGAGTCGTGACGACAGTCACCCCGGTAACGAAAGATCCCAGCGCGTTGCGCAGCTCTCGTGGATCCACCGGCGCGGCATCGTGCCCGCCGCTTTGATTCGAATGCATGACGATTCCTTCCTGCGGCCATGAATGGGAATATCAGGTACGCTAATTCGATTGTGAGAGCTTGCTGGGGCCTTCGATGAGGCCGGCCTCGCTCAGTACTTTCCCCCAATTGTCGAACTCTGCGCGTTGGCGGGCGTCGAGTTCCTGAGGGTCGGCGGGCATGGGCTCATAGGCTAGCTGGTCCAGGGCCTCAAGAAACTTCGGATCCTTCTGCACCCGGCTCATGGCCTCGCTGAAGGCCTGGACGATGTGTGGCGGCAAGTTCGCGGGCCCGTACAGGCCGAACCACCCCATGTGCTCGTAGCCCGGCACCGTCTCTGCAACAAGAGGAACATCGGGCAGTTGGCCAATGCGCTTGGCCCCGCTGGCCGCCAGGGCGCGGAGCTTGCCCGCGCCGATGTGGCCCAGCGATCCGCCCACCGGATCCACGACGAAATCGATATGGCCGCCCATCAAGTCGGTCAGCGCCGGCGCTCCTCCCTTGTATCTCACGTCATTGAATTTCACGCCTGTCATATGGGCAAGCAGGATGCCGCCCAGGTGGCTTCCGGAGCCGACCCCTGTCGTTCCCATCGAGATGGTCTCGGGGGCTTCCCGCGCCCTGCGGATGAGATCGTTCAGTGTCTGATAGGGAGAGTTCGCCTGGACATCGAAGACGTACTGGAACGATGAAATACCCGCCAGTGGGGTGAAGTCCTTGAGGGTGTTGAACGGCAGCGGCGAGCTCGCAAGATAAGGTAGAACCGCCTGCATGCTGTTGGGGCTGGTGGCAACCGTATAGCCATCCGGAGCCGCGCGCTTCAGGCGTTCCAGCCCGACCGCGCCCGATGCCCCCGGCACATTCTCCACGACAACCTGCACGTTCAGCGCAGCGCCCAATCGTTCGGCCGCTGCCCGCGACAAGACATCGGTGGCACCGCCGGCGGGGAACGGCACGATCCAGGTGATCGGCTTGGATGGCCACGCCTGTTCCGCGGCTGCATTCGCAGCGCAAGCACAAGCCAGGGCGATTGACACTGCAACGTGTTGGGTCTTCATTTGTCACCTCCTTATTGGGCAAAAGGCGAGGCGCCTTGCCAGGCCGTCCGGAGCCCGGAGGTGTCTGCTCTCCGGACTTAACTTTC
>DASPIV010000485.1:0-15284 GCA_035628955.1 Bordetella sp. | reverse complement strand
GCGATCAAGCAATCCGGCCGCACCGAGATCAAGTACGCACTGGGCGGCAACGGCATGAAAGACGTGATCGAACTGGTGAAGGCGAAGAATCCGGTCACCCCCATTTCGACCCCTTATCCGCCGTCGATGATCAAGTCGGCCATCTACATGACGGCAGCCCAACTGAGCGGACAGGCACCGATGCGCGGGAACTTCAAGCTGGACGCGCCGCTGATCACCCCCGAGAACGCCGACCAGTTCTACTTTCCCGACAGCCCATTCTGACGAAAGCCGGCCGGACCACCATGCCGGCCGTGACAACAATCCAAGGAGGACCAAATGAAAGGCAAAAAAATTCTCATGCTTTGCGGCGAGTTCACCGAAGAATATGAAATCTATGTTTTCCAACAGGGAATGGAGGCCGTAGGCCATACCGTCCATGTGATATGCCCCGACAAGAAAGCGGGCGAAATGATCCAGACTTCGCTGCACGATTTCGAGGGGCATCAGACTTATATCGAGCGATTCGGCCACCTGGCCGAGATCAACAAGACTTTCTCCGAAGTGAACGTCGAGGAATATGACGCGGTATATTGCGCGGGCGGGCGCGGACCGGAATATATCCGCACGGACAAGCGGATCCAGGCCATGGTGCGCCACTTCCACGAGACCAAAAAGCCGATCTTCACCATATGCCACGGCGTGCAGATTCTGGTCGCCGTAGAGGGCGTGGTCCGAGGAAAGAAGGTGGCCGCGCTGGGCGCCTGCGAACCCGAAGTCATCCTTGCGGGCGGCACCTACATCGACGTGAAACCGCACGAAGCCTATGTCGACGGCACTATGGTGTCGGCCAAAGGCTGGACTGGCCTGGCCGCCTTCATGCGCGAGTGCATGAAAGTATTGGGTACGAACATTACGCATTCGTAGACTGGAGCCACGGGGCGCCCAAGGCTTGCCAGCTGGCGGGGCGCCCCTATGCCTGCACTTGCGCAACGTGTACCACTTTCACTCATAGCTATATGTCGTCCCAGCACGCAACATCAAACTTCCCCACCGGCTTCCATCGCCCGGCCTCGCGCGATAAAACTTTCTAGTTCATCTTGTGGCACGAAACTACCTCCGGTCGTCCACAAAATATGTACGGCGCGGTGGCTGTGCGATGCTAGGCCGTGATGTTTCAGTCTTCAAAGAAGCCCGTCGGCCCCTACTCTACCGTCACACTCTTGGCCAGGTTCCGCGGCTTGTCTACATCCGTACCTCGTGCGCATGCGGTGTGATACGACAGCAGTTGCAGCGGAATCGTGTGCAAGATGGGCGACAGCATGCCGTAGTGTTCGGGCATGCGAATGACATGCACGCCCTCGTCGCTGGCGATGCGGCTGTCCGCATCGGCAAACACATACAGCTCGCCGCCGCGCGCGCGAACTTCCTGCATGTTGGACTTGAGCTTTTCCAATAGCGAATCCTTGGGCGCGATGGTTACCACGGGCATCTGGTCGGTTACCAGCGCCAGCGGGCCGTGCTTCAATTCGCCGGCGGGATACGCTTCGGCGTGGATGTAGCTGATTTCTTTCAGTTTCAGCGCGCCTTCCAGGGCAATGGGGTAATGCATGCCGCGGCCCAGGAACAGGGCGTCTTCTTTGCTGGCGAAGCGGTCTGCCCAGGCCATGATCTGCGGTTCCAGCGCCAGTACCGAGCCTATGGCTACCGGCAGGTGGCGCAGGGCCTTCAGATGTTCGGCTTCTTGCTGGGCGTCGAGTTGGCCGCGCGTCTGGGCCAGTGCAAGGGTCAGCAGGAACAGCGCCGTCAACTGCGTGGTGAACGCCTTGGTGGACGCCACGCCGATCTCGACCCCGGCTCGGGTGATATACGACAACTTGCATTCGCGCACCATGGCGCTGGTGGCCACGTTGCAGATGGTCAAGGTCTGTTCCATGCCCAGCGAACGCGCGTGCTTCAGCGCGGCCAGCGTGTCGGCGGTTTCGCCCGACTGCGAGATGGTGACCACCAGGGTGCGCGGATTGGGCACGCTGTCGCGGTAGCGGTATTCGCTGGCGATCTCGACCGCTACCGGAATCTTGGCGATGGATTCAATCCAGTACTTGGCGGTCAGGCCCGCGTAATAGCTGGTGCCGCAAGCCAGGATGAGCAGCGAATCGATGTCCTTGAAGACTTTGTGGGCCTGGTCGCCGAACAGCTCGGGCGTGATGGCCTCGATGTCTTGCAGGGTGTCGCCCACCGCGCGCGGCTGCTCGAAGATTTCCTTCTGCATGTAATGGCGGTAGGGGCCCAGTTCGGCCGCGCCGGTGTGCACTTGCACCGTATGCGCCTTGCGTTCGACGGGCTTGCCATCGATATCGGTGATCCACACACGCGAGAGCTGCAGGTCGACCACGTCGCCGTCTTCCAGGTAAATGATCTGGTCGGTGGTGCCGGCCAGGGCCAGTGCGTCGGAAGCCAGGAAATTCTCGTTCTGGCCCACGCCTACGACCAGGGGCGAGCCCTGGCGAGCGCCGACCACGCGGTGCGGCTCGTCGCGGCAGAAGACGGCAATGGCATACGCACCATGCAGGCGGCGCACGGCCTGTTGCACGGCATCGAACAAGTCGCCGTTGTACAAATGGTTGACCAGGTGAGCAATGACTTCGGTGTCAGTCTGGCTTTCGAATACATAGCCAGCGGCCTGCAGTTCGGCGCGCAACTCGTCGTGGTTCTCGATGATGCCGTTGTGCACCAGGGCGATGCGCGGCTCGTCTTTACCCAGATGAGAGAAATGCGGATGGGCATTGTGAGTGGCGGGCACGCCGTGGGTGGCCCAGCGCGTGTGCGCGATACCGGTGAAACCGGCCAGCTTGTCTTGGGCAACCTGGTCGGCCAGTTCGGCCACACGCTGCGTGCTGCGCGTACGGCGCAGGTGGCCGTCTATGTACAACGCCACGCCGCACGAGTCGTAGCCACGGTATTCCAGCCGTTTCAGGCCTTCGACCAGAATGGGGGTGATGTCGCGTTGGGCGACGGCGCCAACAATGCCACACATAAGGCAATCTCCAATGATTTGCGTATGGGCGCATTGTGCACTTGCCGGCGTGAAATTGGATTTCTATATTGCCATTTATGTGAAAGCTGATTTTCTTACAAATACGTGATTAAATATATTTTCATTCTTTATGCTTATACGAAATAAAAATGCATGGAACTACTGTCTCCGCTGTTGAATTGGACGATCTGGACCGCCGCATCCTGGCTCAGCTTCAGCATGATTGCGCACTGACCAACCAGGAACTGGCGGCGCGGGTGCACGCGTCGCCCCCTACCTGCCTGCGCCGCGTGCGGCGGCTGGTCGAATCGGGCGTCATTGCGCGGCAGGTGGCGATTCTGGCGCCCGAGAAGCTGGGCAGCACGCTGACAGCCATCGTGGAGGTCACGCTGGACGTGCAGGCGGCGGAAAGCCTGGACGCGTTTGAACGCAGCTTGCTGGACGAGCCGGCCGTGTTGCAGTGCTATCGGGTATCGCCGGGGCCGGACTTCGTGGTGGTGGCACAGGTGCGGGATATGCCGGCCTACCACGCACTGGTGCACCGCGCGTTTACGGCCCAGGCGAACGTACGCAATGTACGCACGTTCTTTTCGGTGCACCGGGCAAAGTTCGAGACACGGATCGATGTGTCGGCGAGATAGGTGCGAGGTGTCTGACTCCCGCCAGGGTGTCGGGCACCTGTGGCCTACTTTGCGCGCGCTGCCAGCAGGCGCTCGAATTGCGCCAGGTAGCGGCGGCCCATTTCGGTAACGTCGTGTTCGGTGCGCACATAATCGTAGGCGCGCCGGGTGCAGTCGGCACGAAATGCGGCGTCGTCCAGGCAGCGGGCCATGCCCTGCGCCATTGCATGCGCATCGCCCACGGCGCACAGCACGCCGCGGCCATCGGCCAGGCTTTCTTTCAGGCCACCGGCATCGGTGGACACTACCGGCACATGCTGCAGGAACGCATCCAGCACACTGCTGCCCAGGGCTTCTTCTTGCGAGCTCATGACGAACACGTCGAAGATGCTGTACAAGTCTTCAATACCCTTGCGAAAGCCGGCGAACAGATATACACCTTGCAGGCGCAGGGCCTGCACTTCGGCACGTGCTTCGGCTTCGCGGTCGCCGCCGGCGCCGAAATGCACGAAGATGAAATCGTTGCGCGTGCGAGCCAGTTCGCCCACGGCGCGGACCAGTGTCAAAGGGTCTTTGTCGCGGATCAGCGCGGCTGAGGTGGCCAGCACTTTCTTGCCCTGCAAACCCAGTTCGCCAACCATGCGTTCGACGTGTTGGCGGTCGACATTGTGGGGCTCGACGGCGCTGCGGATGATGACGGGATCCAGGCCCAGCCGGCGCGGTTCGGCCGCGGCCATTTCGCTGATGGCCACGAAGCAGTCCACACGACGCCACTTGGCGCCGGTCTTCCATTCTTCGTTCGGCTCGACCACGAACGAGGTGCGGCGCGAGAACACCACGGGCCGATGGTGCAGTGCCTTGGTCAACACGGCCCAAGTGATGGTGTTGGCCGTTTGGGCGTGGATGATGTCGTAGCCGCGTCCGGCACGGGCCAGGAAAGCCAGTTGCGCCGGCACGTTGCGCACACCGTGGGCGACGAAACCTTCTTCGCCCGCGCGGCTTTCCAGCGGCCCCCCTGCGCGGCATAGCAGCTCAACCTGGTGGCCGGCGGCGCGAAAGGCCCGCATGCAGTACAGCGTCTGGCGTTCACCGCCGCGCCAGCCTTTCTCGAAGTTGAGCTGCAGAATCCTCATGCGCGGCCGATACCCTGGTATTCGAAGCCGTGGGCCCGCATGTCGGCGGGCACGTACAGGTTGCGCCCGTCGATCACCAGCGGGGTCTTCAGCAGGGTGCGCACGCGATCCAGGTCGGGCGCACGGAACACTTTCCATTCGGTGGCAATGAGCAGGCCATCGGCGCCATCGAGCGCCTGGTACATATCGTCGGCGAATTCCACGGCCGGGTTATGCGCCAGCAACTGGCGGGAATGCGGCATGGCAATGGGGTCGTAGGCGCGCACGCGGGCACCGCGCCGGGTCAGCTCGGCAATGGCAGTCAGGCTGGGAGCCTCACGCATATCGTCGGTATTGGGCTTGAAGGCCAGGCCCCACAACGCAAAGGTGCGGCCGGACAGGTCTTCGCCATAGCGTGCCACGATCTTCTGCGACAAGCGCAGTTTTTGCGCATCGTTGGCGATCTCGGCGGCGGCCACGACGCGCATGGGCAAGCCGTGTTCGGCGGCGGTTTGCACCAGGGCCTGCACGTCTTTCGGAAAGCATGACCCGCCATAGCCCACGCCGGGATACAGGAAGTGATAGCCGATGCGCGGGTCGGCGCCGATACCGCGCCGCACCTGTTCGACATCGGCGCCCAGGGCCTCGGCCAGGTTGGCCATCTCGTTCATGAACGAGATGCGAGTGGCCAGCATGGCATTGGCCGCGTACTTGGTCAGTTCGGCCGAACGCACGTCCATGACCATCAGGCGTTCGTGCGTGCGCTGGAACGGTGCGTACAGGCGCCGCATTATCTCGACAGCATAGTCATCATCGGCCCCGACGATGATGCGATCGGGGCTCATGAAGTCTTTGATGGCGGCGCCTTCTTTCAGGAATTCGGGGTTCGACGCCACGCTGAAGGGTATGTTCACGCCCCGTTCGGCCAGCACGTCGGACATGGCCTGGCGCACCCTGTCGGCCGTGCCCACCGGCACTGTGGACTTGTCGACCACCACTTTGCGCTTGGCCATGTGGCGCGCGATGTTGCGGGCCGCCGACAGCACGTGCTGCAAATCGGCCGAGCCGTCTTCGCCGGGCGGCGTGCCCACGGCAATGAATTGCACGTCGCCAAAGGCGACGCTTTCGGCGATGTCGGTGGTGAACCGCAGGCGCCCTGCCTGCGCATTGCGCTTGACCAGCTCGTCCAGGCCTGGCTCGTAGATGGGAATGCCGCCTTGCTGCAGGATCTGGATCTTGGCCGCATCGACGTCCAGGCAGGTGACTTCGTTGCCCATGTCGGCCAGGCAGGCGCCCGAGACCAGTCCCACGTAGCCCGTGCCGATAACGGTGATTTTCATGCGCAATGCCTATAGGGGTCTATTGGCCGCATTATAGAAGGCCACGAAAAGCGGTTAATCCACCTTCAGCTTGTTCACCCGCACCGCATTTACCGCCACGGCCACGGTGGCGCACACGGTGGCCAGGATCAGCGCGAAAGTGGGGCCGGCTGCGCCGCTGACCCCGAAGGCGATGGCAACCAGCGCGGTGCCGAAGCTTTGGCCGAATACGCGCGTAGTGGCCTGCAGGCCGCCAGCGGCGCCGCTACGCTGGCGCGGTGCCGACGACAGCATGGCGCGGTTGTTGGGGGTCTGGAAGAACCCGAAGCCCATGCCGGTGATGAACATGGCGACCATGATCCAGGTATTGGTCACGTCCAGCGGCAGAAAAGCCAGTGTGGCCAGCCCGATCACCATGCCGGCGGCCCCCACGCCGCTGAGCGTGGCGGCCGAATAGCGGTCGGACATGCGGCCGGCCAGCGGTGCGACGATGGCGGTGCCCACCGGCCAGGCGCCCATCAGCATGCCCACTTCGAGATAGGATCGCCCCAGTATCTGCTGAAAATAGAACGGCAGCGACACGTACGAGGCCATTTGCGCCGCGAAGGTACACGCTGATGCCGCCACGGCGAAGCCCACGGCACGGATACGCAGCAGGTCTACCGGCACCAGCGGTGTGGGCTGGTTGCTAGCGCGACGCACCAGCAACCAGCCCGCCAGGGTAGCCAGCACGATCATGGCCACCCCGCGCGCGGGGCGCTGGCCCAGCGTATCGACGCCCGATATGAACACGCCCAGCGTCACCATGCACAGCAGCGCGCTCAGCCAGTCGAGCCGCACGTTGTTGCGCGGCACTTCGGGCAGATGGCGCAGGCCGAACATTACCGCCACGCACACGGGCAGGTTGATGGCGAAGATCCAGCGCCAATGAGCGATTTCCAGGATGACCGAACCCAGCGTGGGCCCCAGCACTGACATGACCGCCACCGTCGTGGCGTTGATGCTGATGCCACGGCCCAGCAGGCGCAGTGGATAGATGTTGCGCACCAGTCCGCCGAACATGCACATCAGCGAGGCGGCGCCGATGCCCTGCACGACGCGCGCCAGCGTCAACTGCCACAGCGACTGGGACACGGCGCCGGACAGCGAGGCCAGCGCGAACAGCGCCAGGCCGACGGTGAACATGCGCTTGAAGCCGATGCGTTCGGCCAGGGCCGACAAGGGCAGCAGCAACACCACTACCGCCAGGTTATACGCGTTGACGATCCACACCGCCTGGGACGGCAGGGCATTCAGGTCGGTGGCAATGGTGGGCAGCGCCACGTTGGCGATGGTGGTGTCCAGAACCGACAGGCTGATACCGGTCAGGACCGTGGCGGCCGCCCAGTGGCGGCGTGGCGTGGGCAGGCCATCGGGCAGCGCCGGGCGGGCGCATGATCCCGATGAGGCAGGCTCGGCACTCACGATTTTTTCTGGGGACGCTGCCAGCCCTGAATAGTGGTTTGCCGGGCGCGCGAGACAGTCAGTTGGCCGGCCGGCGCGTCGCGTGTCAGGGTAGTGCCCGCGCCCAGTGTGGCACCGCGCCCCACGCGCACGGGCGCGACCAATTGCGTGTCCGACCCAATGAAAGCGTCGTCTTCGATGATGGTGCGGTGTTTGTTGGCGCCATCATAGTTGCAGGTGATGGTACCGGCGCCCACATTCACACGTGCGCCGATATCGGCGTCGCCGACGTAGGCCAGATGATTGGCCTTGCTGTCGACATCGAGCACGCTGTTCTTGATTTCGACGAAATTGCCGACATGGGTGCGGTCGCCCAGGCTGGCGCCCGGCCGCAGGCGGGCATAAGGGCCGATGCGCGCATCGCGGCCCACGGTGGCTTGCTGCACATGGCTGAACGCCTCGATATGCGTGCCCGCACCCACCGACACGTCGCGCAGCACGCAGTGCGGGCCCACGCGCACGCCGTCGGCCAGTTCGACCTGGCCTTCGAACACGCAGCCCACGTCGATGAAGACATCGCGTCCGCAGCTCAGCGTAC
Organism: Bordetella sp.; assembly: GCA_035628955.1. Taxonomy (GTDB): domain Bacteria; phylum Pseudomonadota; class Gammaproteobacteria; order Burkholderiales; family Burkholderiaceae_B; genus Bordetella_A. The sequence goes on along the minus strand of DASPIV010000485.1, from coordinate 7,176 downwards.
CGCGCAGGTCGAACCGCGCCGGGTCGGCCAGCGTGACGCCGGCCTCGAGCTGGCGGCGCGCCTGTTCGTGCTGCCAGCGACGTTCCAGTTCGGCCTGTTGCACCCGGCTGTTGACGCCCAGTGTTTCCCAGCCGGCTCCGGGTTGTGCCGCACCGACGGGCACGCCATCGGCCACGGCAAGGCCCACCACGTCGGTCAGGTAGTACTCGCCCTGGGCATTGTTGTTGTCGATGCGGCTGAGCCAGTCTTTGAGCCGCGCCGTGGGCGCCACCAGGATGCCGGTGTTCACTTCGCGGATGGCGCGCTCGGCTTCGCTGGCATCTTTGTGTTCGACGATGCGCTGCACCTGGCCCCGTTCGTTGCGCACGATACGGCCGTAGCCGGTGGCGTCGTCCAGGATCTCGGTCAGCACGGCGGCCCCTTGCCCGTGCGCCTGCAGCAGGCGGCGCAAGGTCTCGGGTTGCACCAGCGGCACATCGCCGTACAGCACCAGGGTCACGTCGTCCTGACCGTCTTCTTGCAGTAAGGGCACGGCCTGCTGCACCGCATGGCCAGTGCCTTGTTGTGGTTGCTGCAGCGCGAAGCTGAGTTCGCCGCGGCCTTCGAACGCGGCGCGCACGCGCTCCGCGCCGTGGCCCACCACGACCACGATACGGCCGGGTTCGAGCTGGCGCGCGCTGTCGAGCACGTGCTCGAGCATGGGCTTGCCGGCCAGCGAATGCAGCACTTTGGGAAGATCGGACTGCATGCGTTTGCCCAGTCCGGCAGCAAGAATTACGACATTTAGCATAGGAGTGAAAGCGGCGTAAGACGGCGAGCAGATACCCGCCGCACGATTGAAGCGGAAGATTATGACTTGCGTGGTGCCGGCGCGCGCTTGGCCGCCTTGCGGGGCGTGCGCTTGCGCGGAGCCGGGCTGCCCTGCCCGGCTGGCGTCGCCTGGGCCGGCGTGCCCTGCGCCGTGGCATCGGGCATGGTGGCGGCGGTGGCGCTGGCCAACTGATTGAACTGTTGCTGCAGCAGGTTCCACCAAGCCTGCGAGGCCGATTGCGCCGCCTGGCTGACCTGATCGGCCGCCGAGGCATCGGGGCCGGCCTGCCCGCCTGACGCATCGCGATCGGCCGCTGGCGAAGGCGGCGGCGCGGACTGCGACGAGGCTCGTGGCGCGGCGGTACCCGGCTTCAGGCCCAATACGACTTCCAGCGGCGATGCATCGCCGCTGGCGGCCACGCCGCCCACGAACGAACGCAGGGTGGCAATGGTGGCGCGCTGCACTTCCATGCCTTGGATGGTGCTGGACAGCATCGATAAGTTCATGCGCAGCCAGTTTTCCACCGCCCGCAGCTCGGCTATACGGCGCTCGAGGTCTTCGACATTCATGGGCGCGGCCATGGGCAAGGCCTGCGCCAGGCCGCCCGGCCCCGCCAGCCCGGCCCAGGCCTTGCGCATCATTTCCATGCTGGCCAGCAGGGGGTTGCCGGAAAGGTCGCCGTCTTGCCCCAGGCCGGGCAGGATGAACGGGTTGGTATTCGAATCGGACATTCAGTCTCCAGGAACGCGCCAGAAACGCCTAGCGCGGCAGCAGTTGGCCGTTCTCGACCCGCACATGATCGCCCGACGCATAGGCAAACGGTTGTGCGCTATGGAACATGCGTTTGCTACCGTCATCCATGCGCACCGTCATTTCGTAGTGCGTCACAGTCTGTTGCTGTCTGATATTACGCTCGATTTCGTGACCTGCCAAAGCGCCGCCCAGGGCACCCAGCACGGTCAACGCGTCCTTGCCGTGGCCGCCGCCGAACTGGTGGCCGACCACCCCGCCCACGACCCCGCCAGCAACAGTGCCCACCACGTTATGGCCGCTATTCTGCGCGGGCACCTGTACGGGCCGGATGGTCTCGACCACACCGCAATCGGCGCACGTAGCGGGCTTGGCGGCCGGCTTGGGCGCTGGCGCGGCCTGGGGTGCGGCGGCCACCTTGGCAGGCGCCTGGGGTGCCGCAGGGGCGCTGTGGGCCTGTTGGGCGGCCTGTTCGGCCGCCTGGGCCTGCGCCTCGTGCTGGAGAGCCGGCTCGGGCGAGTCGGCCCAGGGCGTGGGCAGCCAGCCGAGCAGGGCCGCCACGGCGACGGCGCACAGAACGATGACCGACCCGGCGGCCGTGGCCACCAGGGGGTGCAATCCGCGGCGCGGAGTGTCGCCGGTAGCGGAAACGGGGGTATTCATGATGGCTCTCCATCGACAGTACGGCCCGTTGTATAGCATCCGGCCACGGTATCGGCGTGTTGCGATAGTGACCCTTTGCAAGACATGGCCCAATGATCGGCTTGCATTCTGGGACAATGGCCAGATGGATAAGCCGATTCCTTTACCCGAACTTGAACAGGCCATTAATTATTGGCGCAACCGGCTGCCCTCGCAAGGTGAGGAATCGCGCCTGTGCGAACAGGCCGCCGCCCTGGCCACGCCTTATGCGTTGATGATCATCGCGCACCGGCGCGAAATCGCGCTGGATGAGTTGAGTCCGGCGGCTCTGGCAGCCTACAAGGGGTGGCGGACGGCTCACGGAGCCAAGTGACCGGGCGGCTGGCGTGGACCCGGTGCGCCCTGGCTTTTCTATGAGCCCAGCAACGCCTTGATATCGTGGGCCAGCGCCTCGGCGCCCAGGTTGTTGTTGGCCAGCACGCGCGATTCGCCCTGGCCGTCCAGCAAGTAGAACGCCGCGGTGTGGTCCATGGTGTAGTTCTTGCCGCCTTCGGTCGGCACCTTGGCGTAATAGGCCTTGAACGAGGCCGCCGCCTGCTTGATCTGCTCGGGTGTGCCGGTCAAGCCCAGGAAGTGCGGATCGAACGTCGTTACATATTGCTTGAGAATATCGGCCGTATCGCGTTCGGGGTCGACCGTGATCATCAGCACCTGTACGCGGTCGGCGTCGTCGCCCAGTTTCTGCATAACCTGCGACAGCTCGGCCAGCGAAGTGGGACACACATCGGGGCACTGGGTAAAGCCGAAGAACACCACTGTGACCTTGCCGGCGAAGTCTTGCAGCGTACGCGCCTGGCCATTGTGATCGGTCAGGGACAGCGCCTTGCCCAACTGCGTGCCGGTGATGTCGTTGCCCTTGAAGCTGGGGGCGGGATCGCCGCAGGCAGCCAGGGCGCCGGCCAGTGCAACGGCTGCCGCGCCGCGCAGCAAGGCGCGGCGGTAGAGGGAAAACGCGGACATGTAGCGGGGTCTCCGGAAATCAGGCCAGCAGGCCGGCCCAGTGGTCTACCAGCAAGGCGGCAAACAGCAACGCCAGATACAGGATGGAAAAGCGGAACATGCGGCGCGCCAGGGCATCGCTGTACTGGCGGTACAGGCGCCATGCATAGGCCACGAACATGCCGCCCAGCACCAGGGCGCAAGCCAGGTACAACAGCCCGCTCATGCGAATGACGTAGGGCAGCGTGGTGGTGGCAACCAGTGCCAGGCTGTACAGCAGGATATGCAGGCGGGTGAACTGCTGCCCGTGCGTGACCGGCAGCATGGGCAGGCCGGCCTTGGCGTAATCGTGGTTGCGATAAAGCGCCAGCGCCCAGAAATGCGGCGGCGTCCAGATGAAGATGATCAGTACCAGTATCCAGGCTTCGGCGGGCACGGCGTCGGCCACGGCCGCCCAGCCCAGGGCGGGCGGCATGGCGCCCGACAGGCCGCCGATGACGATGTTCTGCGGCGTGCGCGGCTTGAGAATGACGGTATAGATGACCGCATAGCCCACGAAAGTGGCGAAGGTCAGCCACATGGTCAAGGGATTGACCAGGTGGTACAGCACCAGCATGCCTGCCCCGCCCAGCAAGCCCGACAGGGCGATGACCTGGGTAGAGGAAATAGTGCCCCGCGCGGTGGCGCGGCGCGCCGTACGCAGCATGCGCGCGTCGATTTCCTGTTCGATCAGGCAATTGATGGCGAACGCCGCGGCAGCCAGCAGCCAGATGCCGATGGTGCCGAATACGACGCGGCCAGGATCGGGCACCCCGGGCACGGCCAGGAACATTCCGATGACGGCGCAGAACACGGCCAATTGCGTCACGCGCGGCTTGGTCAGCACGAGATACTGGCGCAGTAGTCCGGATTGGGAGGCGGCAAGGCTGGTCATAGGGGCTATTTTAAACTGCCGGCGCTCAGGTGCCTGACGCCGGGGCGCGCCCGGCGGTGGACAGGCGCACCAGCATGACGACGCAGGCCAGGGTCAGGCCGGCTGCGCCGCCGTTGTGCAGGACGGCGATCAAGAGCGGCCACTGGAAGAAAATGGTGGTCAGGCCGGTGAGCAACTGCGCGGCCAGCAGCGCCAGCGCCAAGGTCGCCGGGCCGCGCAGGCCAGGTTCGGCGCGCAGGCGCCAGGCCAGCACGCCCAGGTACACCAGCACGACAAACGCGAAATTGCGATGCACCCAATGAATGGCGGTCAGGGCGTTTTGCGAGATCATTTCGCCCGAAGGCAGTTCGCCTAGCCCGCGAATGACCGAAAACCCGCTGTGGAAATCCATGTCGGGCAGCCACTGGCCATGGCAAGTGGGGAAATCCAGGCAGGCCAGCGCGGCGTAGTTGGTGCTGACCCAGCCGCCCAGGGTGATCTGCACCAGCAGCAAAAGCATGCCCCCCACCAGCCAGGGCCGCCAGCGCGCCGCCTGGGCCGGCAACGGCAGGTGCGGGCGTTCACGGGCCGACAGCCAGGTCATCAGCGCCAGCACCGACAGCCCGAATACCAGGTGCGCGGTCACCACGGCGGGCATCAGCTTGTGCGTGACAGTCCAGGCGCCAAAGGCGCCCTGCACGCACACGGCCACCAGCGCGGCAATTGCCAGCGCGGGCGAACGGCCCAGTACGCGGCGGTGGCGCCAGGCCATGAACACGATGGCAATGATCAACATGCCCAGGAAAGCGCCCACGTAGCGATGGATCATTTCGATCCAGGCCTTCGACAGCGTAACCGGCCCGAAGGGCATGGCTTGCGACGCCTGGTGGATGTCGCTCATGGCGCCCAGCGGCGTTACCTTGCCGTAGCAGCCTGGCCAGTCGGGGCAGCCCAGGCCGGAATCGGTCAGGCGCACGAAGGCGCCGAACATGATCAGGTCCAGCGTCAGGAACCAGGTAAAGAAAACCAGTTTGCGGTAGCGTTGCTTGATGCGGTCCATGGCGTGAATGCGGGCCTAGCCGATGCGCGAGCTGTAGACCAGCTTGCTGATGTCTTTGCGCACCTCGACGCCATCGGCGTTGGGGGGGAATTGCAGCATCAGGTTGCCCAGCGGGTCGATGACCCAGATGGGGTCGAGCAGGCCGGGCTGGCCCGCTACCGTATCGCGCGCCAGCAGGAAGCGCGCCAGTTGTTCAGGGCGCGCGCGTACCATCACGGTGCCCTGGTAGGCCTCGAGCACCTTGGCCGGCACTTCGCCGCGGTCGGTAATGAACCAGACGCGCGCCAGGCGATCGACGTTCTTGCCCTGGCTTGCATGGGAATTGCGGGTGATGAACAGCTTGCGCGCGCACGACTCGGGGCACGCTGCCTCGCCCACGCTGACCAGCAGCCACTTGCCTTTCAGGGTCTGCAAGTCGAACGGCTGCCCGTCCAAAGTGGTGAGCTGCAGGTCCTGCGCCGCCGGCATGGGGCGTTGCGGATCGAGCAAAGTGCCGTAGTTGCTGGACTCGTCGGGCCACCATTGCGGATTGTTGTACATCACCACGGCCGCCAGGATAGGCGCCAGCGAGCACAGGAACACCAGCACCAGCGGCATCAGCGTGCGCTTCTTGGCGGGGGTAGGGGCAGTAGGGGTTTCGCGAGCCACGGATTTTTTTCCTGAGTATCGGTTTGTGGATGGATCAGTAAGCCGGTGCCTAGGCTGCGGGGCGGCCAGCGCGCCGCAAGCCGCGCCAGGCCACCACCAGCCAGGCAATGGCGGCAATGGCGGCGAACGAGAACCACTGCAGGGCATAGCCCTGGTTCTGGTTGTAGTCCACCGAAGGTTGCGGCCAGTCGCGCACCAGCGCGTCATCGCCGCGGGTCTGCATCAGCACCGTGGGCAGCAGTGCCAGGCCGGTGGCTTTCGCATAGGCCGATAGCTCCAGGTTCTGCACTTGCGGGACGGCGCCGCCGGCCACCGGCAGTGTAGCGGGCAGTTGACCTTGCTGCGATCCGCCCAGCGACCAAAGCTCGAACAAGCGCGGTACGCGCGGCGACAGTTCGCCGGCGATGCTGTGCTGGCCGTCGGGCGTGGCGGGCAGTGGCGGGTTCGCCTGGCCCGGAGCGGCGCGCGGCAGCCAGCCGCGCAGTACCAGCACGGCGCTGCGGCGCGCGGGGTCGAGCAGCAGCGGCGTGGCCAGCCAATAGCCGGGCTTGCCTTCCTGGTTGCGGTTCTGCAGTAGTACGCTGTATTGGTTCAGCCATTGCCCGTGGGCCTGGGCCGGGCGCCAGGCGCCCAGTTCGGCCGGCGCGGTGCCCGGCGCCAGGACCAGCGGTGGCTGGGCGCGGCCCGCCTGGATGGCCGCCAGAATGGCCCGGCGCTCGTCAGCACGCCGCAACTGCCACGCGCCCAGCGAGGCCAGGAGCGCGACAGCCACGCCCAGCAGCACCAGGGCTGCCAAGGTACGGCGAACTGAATGAGCCATGTCTGCAATAATCCCGTTTTAACCGGAGGCCAAAATGCGCGTAATCGTCGCCCTGGCTTTCATCGGCATCTTGGCCAGCCTGGCATCCGCCCTGGTCTACCTGATGAGGGACAAGGGCACCACCAACCGGACGGTCAACGCACTGACCGTGCGTATCGGGCTATCGGTAGCCCTGTTCCTGTTCGTTCTGCTGGCCCATCACCTGGGGTGGATAGAAAGTACAGGCATTAGATAGCAACCGGACCGGCCGGTTCCGGTTTTTCGCAGGCCAGGCCAGCGGCCCTGCCAGCGTGCGATGCCCCCCTTGCGGGGGTGTTCGCTATTGCCGTTGGCCTGCCCTGAGCGGGGACGCGCGGATCCGGCTTTGCCGGTCCGCAGCGTCGCCCCCTGGGGGGTAGCGCGCAGCGCTTCGGGGGGGACTATCCCTAGAACCAGTACACGAACAGGTACAGGCCCAGCCAGACGACGTCGACGAAGTGCCAATACCAGGCCGCGCCCTCGAAGCCGAAATGGTGCTCGGCGGTGAAGTGGCC